>DVNB01000064.1 GCA_018714695.1 Candidatus Ornithomonoglobus merdipullorum
AAAAATTTTTGAAAACTTTATGGTATACGACTTATTTTATTGCTTTAATCCCTTTTTTGTGTATAACAGAAGCAAAAAAAGTCAACAATAGGCATAAAGGCCGCGGGGCTAACCCCGCTGTCGGAATACGATATGAAAGGAACATGATGTTATGGACCGAAAAAATCAGACAAAAAAGCTGCCCGGCTTTTACATAGCACTCTGCTGCTGTGTAATAGCCATAGGCGCCGCCGGATTTTTTATGCAGAATGAGGAAGACTCGCAGTCTACCAACGCTCTTACTCCGGTGGACGAAACCGATTCACCCGACTATATAACTTCCTTGAAAACAGACGCAGAGAACGGCTCGGATGAGCTTCCTGTAGTGTCCACACCTTTACCTGCAGCCGAATATGCCCCATCCGAACAGGATACCGCCGATACCCAATATGTCGCGGATGCCTCCGGAGCGGATCAAAATGCCGAAGCATCCTTTGACGAGTCTGTGACGGCGAACGCAGACTCGGATTACACCTATGATAATCCAGATCTGGAACCCGCGTCAGTAATAGTACAGGCAGAGGAATCAAGTGAATTTACCGATCCGGTGCCCGGCATGACGATCCTCTGCGGTTTCTCCGGCAGCACCCTGATGTATAATGAAGCTCTTGGGGACTGGCGCACCCATGACGGCGTCGATATTGCAGCAGATGCCGGATGCAGTGTAAGCGCTGCCGCGGATGGGACCGTCGCATGGGTAGGCACGGACACATACGGCAACACCGTGAAGATTGATCACGGAAACGGGCTCACCACCGTATACTCCCAGCTTGGAGAACTGAACGTGGCGGCAGGTGACACGGTATCAGGCGGCGACGTTATCGGTACCGTGGGAGAAAGCATCGGCGAGACCGTAAGTGATACGCATCTTCATTTTGAGGTGCACCGCGACGGCAAGCCGCAGGATCCCGAGGAATTCTGAATGCACCAAAATACGGCGGCTCAAAGCCGCCGTATTTTCAGCCCGCGGTCTTTCGCGAACGTGCATTTTTCAGCTTTGATCTTATCAGATATATGATCTGATTTACCGCTATCAACGCGATACATAATATATACGTCATGACCGCACGCACAGCAAATGTGAGCGTGGTAGACGAAAGTCCGGTCTCGGAGATCACTATTGGCATGATCACCTTATCGAGCCAGAATATAAACAGAACATGAAACAGATATACATAATAGCTCGCCCTGTCTGCCGCAGCCGCACCTGGTATTTTTTTCTCTCGCGCAGCATACATCAGAGACATACCGAAGAGTATCGCCGAAACGCAGTAGAGCGAATGTATCATATCAAGATGCAGCGGCGGTATCCTGCCGTATTTCTGCATATAAAGCGTAACTACATCCACTATCGCCGTCAGGACGAATGCAGCACAGAGCGCCGGCCGGTATTTTGTGATAAACTTAGTGAACTTATCGTAGTATATACCGGCGTACATGCCACCGGTCCAGTACATTATATATGTTGTGAACAGTCTGTCGCCGAACGTAAAAACATACCCGTTAAAAAACTTGTCCAACCAATAATAGGAGTACGCACCCAAAACGATGTTTACCGCCGCAGAAGCGATTATAACAGCCGCAGGCCTCCATTTTGCAGCCGCGTGTTTCCACAAAGGATAAAGCAGATAAAATTCCGCTATAACAATCACGAAATAAAACTGCGCCGCCATGTCACCTCTTACAAGATAACCAAGGTAATCCGACCATTTGAACGGAAAATACTCCTCGATATATACAAAATAGAGATAATAAATAAACACCGCCGCGATATAAGGCAAGATCACGGTCCTGAGTCTCTTGAGGAGAAATTTACCGTAGTTCTCGCTCTTTCCTCCGAGAAACGTCTTTACGGCACTCAGGAATATGAATGCCTGCACAACGAACGAACAGAGCCTCCACACCGCAAGAAACGCCTTATAAAGCGGCACCTCAGGCGGAAGCTCCGCCATAGGTGCCGACATAAGGTGTATAAGAACCACTATCATCGCAAGCAGCGCATTGAACAGTGATATCTCTGTTTTTCTTTTCTTCATGATCACAGCACGTCATTCATGATCAGATCCTCGTAGGTCTCGCGTTTTACGACTACCTTCGATTTTCCGTCCTTTACAGCAACAACTGCGGGACGCGGGATCCTGTTGTAGTTTGATGCCATAGAATAATTGTAAGCACCCGTAGCAAGCACTGCAAGTATATCGCCGGGCACAGCCTGCTGGAGCATCGCGTCCTTCAGGAGCAGATCTCCCGACTCACAGCACTTACCGGCAACCGTGACCTTATCGTCCGCCTTATCTCCGGCTTTATTTGCAACTACCGCAGCGTATTCCGACTCATACATGATGTATCTCGGATTGTCGCCCATTCCGCCGTCAACGCTCACATATTTTCTCACGTTCTTTATATCCTTTACTCCGCCTACAGTGTAAAGCGTGATGCCTGCAGGCGCTACGATCGAGCGCCCAGGCTCCATGAGTATGAACGGTATCTCAAGGCCTCTCTTTTCGGCAGCCGTCTTTACGGTCTCCGAAACATGCTTTATATACTCATCATAAGGCACGGGATCATCCTTTTCGGTATATCTTATACCGTAGCCTCCGCCGAGATTGAGTTTCTTTATCTCAAGTCCGAGTTTATCCTTGAGGTCGCCCGCAAAGTTCATCATGACCTCTGCCGCCTCACAGAACGGATCAACATCGAATATCTGCGAGCCTATATGGCAGTGCAGACCGTCCGGATGCACATTTGACATACCGTTCGCCTTTTTGTATATCTCAAATGCCTCGCCGTTTTCAAGAGCCACACCGAACTTTGAATCGATCTGACCTGTGCGTATGAAGCTGTGCGTATGCGCGTCAACGCCGGGCTTTATGCGGAACATTATGTTCTGTACTATCCCGTGCTCTGCCGCGATCTCGTTCAACAGCTCAAGCTCGTATATATTGTCTACGACAATATGCCCTACGCCGTTCTCGACCGCCATGCGGAGCTCCTCCGCAGTCTTGTTGTTGCCGTGGAAATATACCTTATCCATCGGAAATCCTGCTTTTATTGCAGTATACAGTTCTCCTCCGGAAACAACATCCGCTCCGAGACCCTCCTCTGCGGCAAGTTTGCATGTATAAACGGAACAAAACGCCTTGTTGGCATAAAGCACAAGTCCGTTTCCGTTGTAATACTTATCGATAGCATCCTTATAAATACGGCAGTTTTTACGTATAAGATCCTCGTCAAGAATATAGAGAGGTGTCCCATACTCCTTTGCAAGCTCCACCGTATCGTTTTTTCCGATAACAAGATGGTTCTTCTCATTCACGGATAAATTCTCCGAAACAAACATTTTATCATTCCTTTCCGCAGCAGCCGCGCCTTGAAGCGGTCCGCTTTTATCGTGATGTGTTGCTCTCTGTGTATCATGGTGAGCGGTATCAATCCTCGCCGCTCGCCTTGCCTCTTTCAAGCTCCGGGAACGCCAGCTGCTCCGTAAGCCGCTTTCTGGCCTTTCGAATTATAACAGGCTCCGCGCCCTCAGTAACGCATTCCTTTGTAACGATGACCTTCTCTATATCCGGATCCGACGGCGTATCAAACATTATATCCGTCATCGTTTCCTCTATGATCGCTCTCAGTCCTCGCGCACCCGTATTTCTCTCTATCGCCTTATCCGCTATCGCAGTTACGGCATCCGGCGTGAACTCAAGCTCTACGTCATCAAAGCCCAGAAGCGTCGTATACTGTTTTACAAGCGCGTTTTTCGGTTCTGTAAGTATCGTTATCAACGTATCTCGGTCGAGCTTGTCAAGCGTCGCAAACACGGGCAGTCTGCCTATAAATTCCGGTATCAGTCCGAATTTCAGAAGATCCTGCGGCGTGGTCTGCTTCAAAAGCTCCGATATATCCTGCTCCTTCTTGCTTTCTATCTTCGCGCCGAAGCCCAGAGATTTTCTGTCGGTCCTTTCGCCTATTATCTTATCGATTCCATCGAATGCGCCTCCGCAAATGAACAGGATGTTGGTCGTATCTATCTGGATCATCTCCTGATGCGGATGCTTCCTTCCTCCCTGCGGCGGAACCGATGCAACGGTTCCCTCAAGCATCTTAAGAAGCGCCTGCTGAACGCCCTCACCGCTGACATCGCGCGTTATGGACGGATTCTCTGATTTTCTCGCTATCTTATCGATCTCGTCTATATAGATTATCCCGCGCTCCGCAGCCTCGATATCGTAATCTGCAGCCTGGATAAGCTTTAACAGGATATTCTCGACATCCTCTCCGACATATCCCGCTTCCGTAAGCGATGTTGCGTCCGCGATAGCAAACGGAACGTTCAGTATCTTTGCAAGATTCTGAACGATAAATGTTTTACCGCTTCCCGTAGGGCCTATCATCAATATATTGCTCTTCTGAAGCTCTACATCGTCCGATTCGCTCCCATGCTCGATCCTCTTATAGTGATTGTACACTGCGACTGAAAGTATCTTCTTGGCCTTATCCTGGCCTATCACATACTCATCAAGAAACTCCTTTATCTCGTGCGGTGTCGGCAGCTCGCCGCCGAACTCATGCTCATGCTGCGGCAGTATCTCCGCAAAAAGCTCTCTGCACTGCTCGGTACAGTCGCTGCATATAAGCGCGTTCTTACCGCGCAGAAGCGGACCCGCGACCGAATCGGGACGTCCGCAAAACGAACAAAACTGTTCTTTATTTTCAGCCATACTATATCTTCCCCGTTTACTTTCTCTCCGATGCGGAAACTATTACCTCATCAATAAGGCCGTACTCCTTAGCCTCGTCGGCAGTCATGAAATTGTCACGCTCCGTATCCTCACAAAGCTGTTCATATGTCTTTCCGGTGCGCTCAGCAAGGATCCTGTTCATCTTTTCCTTAGTCTTTACGAGGTGATCGGTATAGATCTTTATATCCGTCGTCTGACCGCTGAGTCCGCCTCCGGAAATTAGCGGCTGATGGATCATTACCTCACTGTTCGGGAGCGCAAATCTCTTGCCCTTTGCTCCTGCCGCGAGCAGGAACGCACCCATGGATGCAGCCATACCTATGCATATGGTGGAAACATCGCATCTTATATAGTTCATCGTGTCATATATAGCCATTCCGGCAGTTATAGAGCCGCCGGGACTGTTTATATACAGCTGTATGTCTTTATCGGGATCCTTTGCCTCAAGATAGAGCATCTGCGCAACTATAAGCGCCGATGTCGTATCGTTCACATCTTCGCCAAGGAAAATGATCCTGTCCTCGAGAAGACGCGAATATATGTCGTAGCTTCTCTCTCCTCTGTTATTCTGTTCGATTACATAAGGCATAGTTGCCATGATAAAAACCTCCGTCCATTATTGATTTTGCGGTATCGTATAAACACCGCTCCGTTTTGCTTTTCTGCCGCAGCCAAAACGACCATTGTTCGGCACAAAAAGCGGATATTGCATGAATATCCGCTTTTATTGTAGATCCGATGATTTTATTCCGCTACAGCGTTATTCGAGATCATCTCTATTGTCTTTGTAAGAACCATTTCCTTCTTTATGCCTTCCATCTCTGCCTCGGAAATGAGCTCCTTGAGCTTATCAAGCTCCATGTTGTACTTCTTCGACATATCCACAAGGTTGAGCTCAAGCTCCTCAGGACTTACTTCTATTCCCTCAGCCTTAGCTATCGCGTCAAGAACAAGACCTGCATTCACCTGCTTTTCAGCCTGCGGACGGTATGCCGCCTTGAGGCCGTCAAGCGTCTGACCTGTGTACTGGATATACATATCAAGATTCATACCCTGATATGAAAGTCTGTTCGCGAAGTCGCGGATCATATTGTCGACCTGATTGTCGATCATTGCAGCCGGCACCTCAAACTCGGCATTCTCTACAGCCTTGTCTACAGCCTCATTCTGCATCTCGCCCTCAGCCTTTTCCTTTGCTGTCTCCTCAAGCCTCTTTCTTACGTCAGCTCTGTACTCATCCATTGTATCGAACTCGCTTACCTCGCTTGCGAAGTCATCGTCCGCCTCGGGAAGCTCGCGTACCTTTATCTCGTTTACCTTTACCTTGAAGAGCGCATCCTTCCCCTTGAGATTCTCTGCATGATACTCCTCCGGGAACTTAACGTTTACGTCAACAAGATCGTCAGTGTTTGCACCGATGAGCTGATCCTCAAAACCGGGGATAAATGTGTCTGAACCGATCTCAAGCTCATAATTCTCACCCTTACCTCCATCGAATGCCTCGCCGTCAACAAAGCCCTCGAAGTCTATAACTGCGATGTCGCCCTTTTCAACAGGTCTGTCCTCAACGGTAACAAGTCTCGCATTTCTGCGGCGCGTTGCCTCAATGTCCTTGTCAACATCCTCATCAGATACATTATAGTCAATTTTCTTTATGGTTATACCCTTATATTCTCCAAGCTTTACCTCGGGTCTTGTTGTAACAAGCGCAGTGAAAACTACCGGCTCGCCGTCCTTGATCTCTTCAACGTCGAACTCGGGGCGTGCCACAACGTCAAGACCGCTCTCCTTCAAAGCCGCCTCATACGCATCCGGAAGAACGCTGTTGAGAGCATCGTCATAGAACACAGCCTTTGTATAATACTTTATGATGACCGATTTCGGAGCCTTGCCCTTTCTGAAGCCGGGTATGTTGAACTTATTCTTGTTCTTTTTGTAAACCGCGTCTATAGCCTTTTCAAAATCCTCGGCGCTTACCTCGAATGTAAGCTTGCTTAAATTCTTCTCTACCTCTTCACACTTTACTGCCATGTGATAAATCCTCCTTTAGTATACAGCCGCGGCAGACCACTCTATCCGCGCATTTCAAAATCTGTATAATTATATCATAGTATTTTATAAAATGCAATGTTTTTTTGATTTTTTTTATATTTTCATAAAAAATTCACACAAATAAACCATATGCACCGCAAAATACAGTAACTGCGTTGGTGTTTTACCGCCATCATCACTTTTTATCCAGTCTCAAACGCCTCGCAAGCTCCTTCGACTCATAAAAGTCAATGAGCTCATGCACCGTGGAACGATAATACTCCGCCGCCCGAATGAGTCTTTCTATCCTCATATCATGCGCTCCCCGCTCGTAATCGCCGAGCGTCCGTTCGCTCACGCCCAGCCCCTTCGCCGCGTCCCTAAGAGTTATGCCGCGCTTTTCCCTGCACTGCCTGAAACCCGTGCATATATTCTTTACCACCGCATCATCCGTCATTTAATATCCCTCTTCCCGCATGTGCTGCCGCGCGCCGCGCCGTCACATCTAAAACAGGAACTCGAACTCCAGATCGCCTATCCTCACAAGCTGCCCTTCCTTTATGCCCATACTGATGAGCTCCTCTATGACACCTCTGTTTATAAGCGCGCGCTGGAAATAGCCGAGACTCTCGTTATCGTCAAAGGTAACACTGTTCCCTACCGCTTCTATCCACGAACCGGTTATGACGAACACATCATTCTCACGGTGTATCTCATAGCCCTTGCCGGATTTGTCGACAAACCGCTCCGCCTCAAGATCCACCTGCGGCTCAAACGTTACTATCGGAGGAAGCTTGCTTAACTCCTCATATGCCCGCTTCATAAGCACGTCTACATTCTTTCCCGTAGCGGCAGAGATCGTTATCACCTCAAGTCCGCGTCTTTTCGTCTCCTCTATAAACGCCTCGTATGCGGCTTCGTCCTGGATTATATCAGACTTATTTGCGGCAATTATCTGCGGACGCTCCTCAAGCGCCATATCATAAGCCGCAAGCTCACTGTTTATTATATCAAGATCCTCTATTGGGTCTCTGCCCTCTATACCGGATACATCAACAACATGAATGAGAAGTCTCGTCCTCTCTATATGCCTCAAAAACTCATGTCCCAGTCCGATCCCTTCGCTCGCGCCCTCGATTATTCCCGGTATATCCGCCATCACGAAGCTGCGGCTGTCACCCAGGTCTACAACGCCGAGATTCGGCTCCAGAGTAGTAAAATGATAATTCGCGATCTTTGGCTGCGCCTTTGTTGTCATAGAAAGCAATGTCGATTTTCCCACATTCGGAAAACCTACAAGTCCCACATCCGCAAGAAGCTTGAGCTCAAGTATGACCTCTCGCTCCTCACCCTTCTGGCCGTTCTTTGCAAAGTTGGGCGCCTGCCTTACCGCAGTAGCAAAATGCGAATTGCCCCAGCCTCCGCTGCCTCCCTTCGCAATTATCTCATCCTTTTCCGGATCGGACAGATCGGCGATTATGAGATTCGATTCAGCATCCCGGACAAGCGTGCCCTGCGGCACCCTTATTATTATATCCTCGCCGTCTTTACCTTTTTTGCGCTGTCCCGCGCCGTCCATGCCCGTGCCCGCGGCATACTTCCTCTTATATCTGAAATCCATAAGCGTGGTCATACCTGTATCCACACGGAATATCACGTCGCCGCCGTTTCCGCCGTCGCCGCCGTCCGGACCGCCCGCCGGCACGTATTTTTCACGCCGCCATGAGATAGCACCGTTGCCGCCGTTGCCTGCTTTAATAAATATCTTCGCCTTATCGGTAAACATTCCTGCCTCCCTTTCCAGTCCGCCGCGGCGGAACAATGTCGTTTAAAACAAAAATCCCAAAACGTCCAAAAACGTCTTGGGATCGGTTATCATTTATCGTTCGGTGAAGTCCGATCAGTCAGCGTAAACGCTGCACTGCTTTCTGTCCCTTCCGAGTCTTTCGAACTTGACCTTGCCGTCGATCAGAGCGAACAATGTATCGTCACTGCCTCTGCCTACGTTGTTTCCGGGATGGATCTTCGTTCCTCTCTGTCTTACGAGGATATTTCCCGCGAGAACGAACTGACCGTCAGCTCTCTTGACACCCAATCTTTTCGATTCGCTGTCACGACCGTTTTTGGTACTGCCCACACCTTTTTTATGAGCCATGTGTTACACCTCCCATGGAATAAATCATCTGCACTCTACAGAGCGCCTGTCCAAGCTCACGCATTAACAGCTGTTATCTCGATCTTTGTGAACGGCTGTCTGTGACCCTTCTTGCGTCTGTAATTCTTCTTTCTCTTCATCTTGAAAACAACGACCTTCTTAGCCTTTCCGTTTCTGAGCACCTTGCCCGTTACGGTAGCACCCTCAACCGCGGGAGCTCCAACCTTCACGTCGCCGCCTTCGCCTGCCATAAGCACCTTATCAAAAGTAACCTCTGCGCCTTCCTCAACATCGAGCTTCTCAACTGAGATCACGTCGCCTACAGCTACCTTATACTGCTTACCGCCTGTTTCAATTACTGCATACATTATCTGAATACACCTCCTCTTGATATAATGAGGACTCGCTGATTACGGTATGCATACGCATTTCAAAATAACCGTTTCCATGCGGTCACTATGACAGTATAACAGAACTTTCTTCATTTGTCAAGTGTTTTTTTTTAATTTTTCAGCCGTTCATAGGTGTACGGCTCTCCATCGCTTTTATCAGCGTTATCTTGTCTGCATATTCTATATCGGAACCTATCGGTATACCATGCGCTATTCTGGTGACCTTCACATCAAAAGGTGAAAGCAGCTTTGATATATACACGGCAGTCGCCGTACCGTTCACGGTCGGATTCGTGGCAAGGATGACCTCCTTTACCTCGCCGTCAGTGAGACGCAGGAGCAGCTCATTTATCTTTATATCGTCCGGTCCAACGCCGTCCATCGGCGAGAGCGCGCCGTGCAGCACATGATAAAGTCCCATATACTCATGCGTGTTCTCGATCGCGGACACGTCCTCGGGACGCTCCACAACACAGATCGTGCTTTTGTCACGCTTGGGCGATGAGCATATCGCACACGGGCTGGTCTCGGTGAGATTCTGACAATGCTCGCAAAGCCGGATCGTCTTTTTTGCTCTTACAATAGAGTTCGCCATGACTCCGGCATCCTCCTCCGACATATGCTCCAGGATATAAAATGCTATCCTCTCGGCGCTCCTGTGACCTATACCCGGCAGCCGCTCGAACTTTTCGATAAGCTCCTCTATCGCTGCCGAATACATCAGAACAGACCCGGTATGCTTATTCCGCCGGTAACCTCGCCCATCTTCTCAGCCATCATATCGTCAGCCTTCTTGATGCCCTCATTTACCGCGGCGGTTATGAGATCCTCCAATGTCTCTACATCCTCAGGATCGACAGCCTCGGGATCGATCTTGAGCGATACAATCTCTTTCTTTCCGCTTACAACAACATTTACCGCGCCGCCGCCGGATGATGCCTCAACGGTCTTCTCCTCCGTCTCCTTCTGAACGCGCTCCATCTCCTCCTGCATCTTCTGAGCCTGCTTGATAACATTGTTCATGTTGCTCTGCTTCTGATTCATTCCCGAACCCGAAAAACCCTTATACTTACCCATAGTGATTTACCTCTTTTCTGTATTTTTCAAAATATATTTTTCGGCTTTATACGCCTATATCTCAGCAGACGGCAGACTGTCCGTCCCCGCCTGTCCGTATCTTTTTATAGTACCGGTCATTCATCCTCGGCATTTGTCTCTCTCATCTCATTCTCATCGAGGAATTCCTCCTGATCATCATCCTCGTCACTGTCCTCCAGATCAAGAGCCGACTGCTCTCCTACCTCCGTATTCCGGTCAAAATCGAAAGATATGTTCTTATCCGCATCGATTATTATATCCGAAAACTTCTCGATAAATTTATCGAACGGATCATCGTTATCGTCCTTCTCCTCCGGAACAGTTTCCCTATTCTGCTCCGACTCGCTCTCCGCGCTTTCACCTTTTCTCTTGGGCAGCTCGAACGGATTCAGTATCAGGCTGTCGTCAAAATCGGAGCGTCTTGCTACTTTTATAGTATAATCCGTTCCCGTAACGCTCTGAAATGCCTCGCGTATCTCGCTTAAATGGTTTACGGTCGTTCTCTGAGTGAAATTATAGCGGTCGTCAGGAACAAGAATTATCAGCCCCTCGGCATCAAATGTCGCCATGCAGTTTATGAGCGGGAAGAAATACGGATTTTTCCGCTGCTTCATCGTATTTACCGTACTGTTCCAGTTTCTTGCCAGCTTCGCAGTCGGATAATCGTACGTCAGCTCATCCTCCGGGATAGGGACGTACAGTCTTGCTGACGGCTTTTTTTTTTGAACCGGCGGCTCTTCCTTCTTCACCGCCGGAGCCGCGGCCGCTCCGTTTTTTATCGCAGCCTCCACCGCCTCTATCCTTTTTAAGAGCTCCCCGTTATCTCCTGTCTCAGCTTTTCTCGGCTGAGGCACACCGTATTCAAGCTTCTGCTCGATCGCGGCAAGCCTATCCGTGATCGCCTCCGGCGATCGGTCCGTTTCCGGTCTTGCAAGCTTTATATACGCAAGCTCATAGATAAGTCTCGGCACCTTTGCCGCCTTTGCATCAGCCTGTGCCTCCGAAATGACCTTTGATGCATGATTCAGCTTTTCAAATGTCAGCTTCTCACTCTGAGCCTTCAGTCTTACAAGCGTCTTAGGCTCGCACTCAATCAGTGTTTCGGGTTCCTTGGAAAGCTTGCAGATCATCAATGAGCGCATATGCTCAAGTACCGAATTTGAAAGCTGCGCCAGATTTTTGCCCTCTGCCAGTGATTTGTCTATTACCGAAACGACCTCAGCCGCATCACCGGCAATTATCGCATCGACAAGCTCAAATACCGAATCCTGAGTCGATATGCCGAGCGTGCTGACAATATCGCTCTCCGTGACCTCGTTTCCCGCAGCCGATATGACGCGTTCCATTATGCTAAGTCCATCGCGCATCGAACCGTCGGCAAGCGACGCGAGCATACGAAATGCACCGTCGGTTATTTTATAACCGTCTGCATAGGCTATCTCCTTCATTCGCACAGCGATGTCATCCGCGCTTATGCGCCTGAAATCAAAACGCTGACAGCGTGAGAGTATAGTCTGCGGCACCTTATGTGCCTCTGTCGTCGCAAGAATGAACATCACATTCTCCGGCGGCTCCTCGAGCGTTTTTAAAAGAGCGTTGAAAGCGCTCTGCGAGAGCATGTGCACCTCGTCTATGATGTATACCGTGTATTTTGCCGCCGATGCCGCATAATTCACATCATCGAGCACTCCTCGGATATCTTCAACACCGTTATTCGATGCCGCGTCCATCTCTACAACATCCATTATGGAACCGTCTATTATACCGCGGCAGATCTCACACTCGTTGCACGGATTTCCGTCATGCGGATCAAGGCAGTTTACCGCTCTCGAAAGTATCTTTGCACAGGTCGTCTTTCCCGTTCCGCGCGTTCCGCAGAAAAGATACGCATGACCCGTTGTACCGGAGATCACCTGGTTTTTCAGTGTCCGCGTTATATGGCTCTGACCGACAACATCGTCGAACACCATCGGACGCCATTTTCTGTATATCGCCTGATGCGCCATATCCCTCTCCCTTCCGCAAGTCAAAAAAAATGCCCGCATTCCGGCGGACTGTATCGATAAAACAGGGCGTATACGAAAGCCTGTCAATTTGTTTCGTACAAAAAGCTCAGCCGAGCCTTATTCAGATCTCACAGATCTCAGGATACACCCATCCGAAATTCATTTCTTTTTATAAAAGGCTCCGGCCGAGCTGCCCGCAACACATCTCAAGATCCGCTTAGTGCTGCTTGGTTCCCCATCTGACACGGTTCACGGTATGAAATCGCGCGGACTCGGCCATCATCGCCATATGAAAAGCTTCTGTTTTGTCAACAATAAATATATTATACTATATTTTTTTCAAAACTTCAAGAGTAAATTTAAATTTTTTTATTTTTTTTTGAAAAATTTAATGCACTCGCCCTCGGCAGAGAATTTTTCACGCCGAAGACGAGCTTGTCCATTATTTAAAATAATTTACGCCTGCCTCGAACAGCTTCTGATCCTTTGCGCCGGGAACGTTTACGGCGATATTCTCACCTATACGCTCGCTGTGCCCCATCTTTCCGAGTATGCGTCCGTCAGGACTGAGTATACCCTCTATAGCGGCAACGGAACCGTTCGGATTCCACGTGCTGTCGTATACTGCACGACCGTTGAGGTCTACATACTGAGTAGCGATCTGACCGTTCTCAGCCAGCTTTGCGACCTGCTCCGGTGACGCGATAAAACGTCCCTCTCCGTGCGAAAGCGCTATTGTGTGAATGTCGCCTGTCTTTACATTTGCAAACCACGGTGACTTATCCGATGCGATCCTTGTATACGCCATCCTTGAAATATGTCTGCCTATCGTGTTGAACGTCAGTGTCGGCATATCCGAATCGAGTTCGCGTATCTCGCCGTACGGCACAAGACCGAGCTTGATAAGCGCCTGAAAACCGTTACAGATACCGAGCATAAGTCCGTCACGGTTTTTGAGCATGTTCATTACAGCCTCTTTTACCTGCGGGTTACGGAATGCTGTCGCAATAAACTTACCCGACCCCTCCGGCTCGTCTCCGCCGGAAAAGCCTCCGGGGATCATTACGATCTGTGATCCGTCGATCCGCTTTTTCATCTCTTCAAGCGATTCCGATACGTCTGCCGCCGTAAGATTCCGTATAACGAAAACATCCGCAGCACCGCCTGCCCTTTCAAATGCACGCGCAGTATCATACTCACAATTCGTGCCCGGGAATACAGGTATAAATATCCTAGGCTTTGCGAACTTCTCGGATGCAACCGTTATTGTTTTCTTGTTGTAGCTGTAGGTCTCAGGCTCCTCTGTGAAATGTCCCGCCTTTGTCGGGAACACCTTCTCAAGCGGCTCGGACCATGCCTTATATGCCTCCGTCACAGGCAGCGTAACTCCGCATGCCGCAAGCGTACCGTTATCGGTAACGCATCCGATATCTAAGCCGCCCTCTATATCTCCTTCAGTCTCAAGCAGTATCGAGCCTATCGGAGTACCGAACAGCATCTTTTCATCAACGTTTTCATTGAGCTCAACACCCAGCATATTTCCGAAAGCGGATTTTGCGATCACTTCAGCAAGTCCGAATCCCTTTACGGCTGCCGCCGAAAGCACCTTGCCGCTCTCTTCCGCCGCATGTACCTGTTCATACATTTTCTTGAGCTTATCATAATCCGGCAGCATATTTTCATCATATTCAAGAGTAAAGAGCACAAGCTTTGACCCGGCCTTTTTGAACTCCTGCGAATATACCTTGTCCGCTTTGGCCGGAGCTACGGCAAACGAAGTCAGTGTCGGAGGAACATCCAGCTCATTGAACGATCCGCTCATCGAATCCTTACCGCCTATAGCCGCGATCTTCAGCGCAAGCTGAGCTTCATATGCACCGAGAAGAGCCGCAAACGGCTTGCCCCAACGCTTCTTGTCGTTACCCAGTCTCTCGAAATATTCCTGGAACGTCAGATATATCGTCTTATAATCCGCGCCCAACGCAACAGCCTTTGAGACCGACTCCACTACTGCATACTGGGCACCGTGGAACGGGCTCCACTCCGACACTTTCGGATTAAAGCCAAAGGTCATTATTGTCGCTGAATTTGTCTGCCCCTTGAGTACAGGTATCTTAGCTGCCATACCGTCTGTGGGTGTAAGCTGATATTTTCCTCCGAACGGCATGAGTACCGAGCCCGCACCGATCGTAGAGTCGAACTTCTCCGAAAGTCCCTTCTGTGAGCATACATTGAGATCTGAAAGCGTATTTAACCAATGCTCCTTAACATCTCCGCCGAGCTTTGGCACGAGTGCGCACTCACTCTCCTCAGGAAGCTCAACTTCCACATCAGTATCCTTCGGCGCGCCGTTCGTGTTCAGGAAGTCACGCGAAATATCACATATCGTCTTACCGCGCCACTTCATTCTTAGCCTGTTAAGCGATGTGACCTCCGCTACCGTTGTAGCCTCAAGATTTTCCTCATGGGCATATCGCTTGAACTCATCCGCATCCTCAGCACGCACTACGACTGCCATTCTCTCCTGCGATTCGCTTATCGCAAGCTCCGTTCCGTCAAGTCCCTCGTACTTCTTCGGCACCTTATCAAGATCTATATCAAGTCCGTCCGCAAGCTCTCCTATGGCTACCGATACTCCGCCGGCGCCGAAGTCATTGCAGCGTTTTATAAGCGCCGTTACTCTGCCGTCGCGGAAAAGTCTCTGCAGTTTTCTTTCTATAGGAGGATTACCCTTCTGCACCTCAGATCCGCAGGTAACAACACTCTTTTCAGTATGCGCCTTTGATGAGCCCGTAGCGCCGCCTATACCGTCACGGCCCGTGCGTCCGCCGAGAAGTATTATAACATCGCCCTCCGACGGTGTCTCACGAATAACGTTTGCCTTCGGAGCCGCACCTATTACAGCTCCTATCTCCATACGCTTTGCCACATAGCCCTCGTCATATATCTCCTGTACCTGTCCCGTAGCAAGACCTATCTGATTTCCGTAAGAGCTGTAACCGGACGATGCCTTCTGTGTTATCTTTCGCTGCATAAGCTTTCCGGGGAGCGTCTCCTTTAATGATTTTCTCGGATCGCCCGCACCGGTCACACGCATCGCCTGATAGACATACGAACGTCCCGACAACGGATCACGGATGGCTCCGCCAAGGCATGTTGCCGCGCCGCCGAACGGCTCTATCTCAGTCGGATGGTTATGAGTCTCGTTCTTGAACATTATGAGCCAATCCTCGGTTTTTCCATCTAGCTCTACAGGCATTACTATCGAGCAGGCGTTTATCTCCTCGGACTCGTCTATCTCCTTTAAATATCCCGCCTTTTTGAGCTGCTTTACAATTATCGTTGCCATGTTCATAAGGCATATCTCTCTGCCTGCGGGATAGAGATCCTCCTTCGCAGCCTTGTATTCCTCATACGCCGCCTTTATAACATCGCCGTATTTTCCGTTTCCGATCTCGACATTGTTTATTCTGGTCGAAAAAGTTGTGTGACGGCAGTGATCCGACCAATACGTGTCGATCATCCTGAGTTCGGTAACGGTGGGATCGCGCTTTTCGGTATCCCTGAAATATGCACGGCAGAACATAAGATCATCCATATCCATCGCAAAACCCATTGAATCGAGGAACTCTTTCATCGCATCCTCGTCCATATCGATAAAGCCTTCGACAGTTTTTACATCCTCCGGATGCTCCACCGCCATATCGAGCGAATCCGGCTTTTCAAGCGATGCCTCTCTCGCCTCTACCGGGTTTATGACATACTTCTTTACAGCCTCAAGCTCGCTGTCTGATACCTCGCCCTTCAATACATACACCTTTGCATACCTTACTCTCGGACGGTCCTTCTCCGTGAGGATCGAAACGCACTCCTCCGCGCTTGCAGCACGCTGGTCAAACTGCCCCGGCAAAAATTCGACCGCGAAAACCCTGCCTTCGCCCATGTCGATCTCCTCATCATAGGCATCATCAACGGGCGGCTCCGAGAATATCAGTCCGCGCGCGCGTGTGTACTCATCATCGGTTATACCCTCGATGTCATAGCGATTTATGATGCGCACGTCACTAAGCCCCGTCATATCGAGATTTTCTCTGAGATCGGCCAATATCTCCTTTGCCTCAACATCGAAGCCTGCCTTTTTCTCAACATAAATTCTTCTTACGTCTGCCATTGTCTGTTCCCTTTCTTAATTGTATTTACCGGCGACCCTCAAGGCCGTCCGGATCTTCTTATGAATCAAGCCGTTTCAAAACACCGTATCCCTTTTCCGGATCGTATTCTATAACAGCAAAACCTCCGTTATCAAGAGTGAACCGCCAGCTCTCCTCCAACGTCAGTCCTAAACATTTCGAAATGATATGACGCGCCGTTCCCAGATGAGTGACAAGCATAACTGTCTCGCCATCATGCCTTTGCGCAAGCTCTTCTATAAGAGAATCAACACGTCTTTGCACATCCGCCGAGCTTTCTCCCCCCGGTGCGGTATAGCCTACAAAATCCTCCATCCAAAGCGCAAACCGCTCCTGGTCGGCAGCCTCTATCTCAGGCATCGACATATTCTCCCATTCGCCGAAATCACGTTCGATAAGGCGCTCATCCTCTATCAGCGTAAGATCTTTTCTTGCCTCCAGAAACACCGATACTGTATCCTTCGCTCTTGAGAGCGGACTTGAATACACAGCGTCACAATGCACCCCCAAAAGATTCGAAAAAAGACGAAACGCCTGTTCACGCCCCTTCTGATTCAAAGGAACATCGGTCCTTCCCAGGCATGCATGTCTTTTATTCGGCTCCGTTTCACCATGTCTTATAATGCAAAAAGTTACCATGGTATACCTCTTTTATGATATTTTCTTTTCGAGCTGTCCGACCCTGTCGCACAGCATATGATAATTATCGCTGAGCAGCCTCACAGAAGTCAAAGCTATATCCGCATTATCTTTTACGGCGTTAATATCCATCCCCTTGAGTTTCTCTGAATTGAACGCGTAAGCATCAGCCAATACATTTATCGCTTTATCGATATGACCCTCGATAACGATAGTGTTACGGTTTACCTCTTTACTGAGCCGAGCAGTTTCTTCAGAGTTCTTTTTGAGCTCTGCCCTTATATCCTGTATCTCGGCCTTCAGTCCGTCTCTTACTTCGTACAACTCAGTCCGCACATCTTGTATCTCTGCCTTCAGCCCGTCTCTTACTTCGTACAGTTCGGTCCTTACGTCCTGTATCTCAGCTTTCAACTCATTCCTTACTTCCTGTATCTTCCCTTCAAGATCGTCAAATCTTGATAGCATCAATTCAAACATCTGCTTCGTTTCAGCATCCATAATATTCCTCCGATCATCCGCTGTTTCCTATGACCTTTCATGCTCTAATTATAGCATGTTTGGCAGGCGGTGTCAAGAGTGGCACAGAACTCCGTTCTTTATCAAAAATAAAATTTACGTAAAGAGTCGGAATATTGTATTGAAAATCCGTTTTTTATGCTATATAATAAACTTAGCGACAGTGATCGGCTGAGGATCCGCTTATGCCGACCTACAATACGAAGATCGCAGGGAGGATGATTCCAATGAGAAAAATGAAAGATTTTGAGTTCTGGTTCGTTACGGGCAGTCAGCATCTTTACGGACCGGAAACACTCAGACAGGTTGCCGAGGACTCGGCAAAGATAGTTGACGGACTCAACGCCTCGGGCAAGCTTCCGTGCAAACTGGTGCTTAAGGACACCGTGAAGACTCCGTCGGAGATCACAAGCCTTTTCAAGGAGGCAACGTATGATGACAGATGCGCCGGCGTTATAACATGGATGCACACATTCAGTCCGTCAAAAATGTGGATAAACGGACTCAAGGACTTCAACAAGCCTTATCTGCATTTCCACACGCAGTGCAACCGCGAGATCCCATGGAACGAGATCGACATGGATTTCATGAACCTTAACCAGTCGGCACACGGCGACAGAGAACATGGCTTTATCGGCGCAAGACTCCGTATGCCCCGAAAGATCGTTGTTGGCTACTGGGAGGACGAGGAGCCACAGGCGAAGATAGCGTCATGGATGAGGAGCGCCGTCGGCGTCGCGGTAAGCCGCGAATTCAAGATGGTACGTTTCGGTGACAATATGCGTCAGGTCGCCGTTACAGAGGGCGACAAGGTAGAGGCTGAAATTAAGCTTGGCTGGGACGTTGAATACAGAGGCATAGGTGATCTTGTCGACTATATGAGCAGAGTCACCGAGGCAGAGGTTGACGCTAAGATGGACGAGTACGCGTCAAAGTACGATATGGACACCGACAATATAGACGCTGTACGCTACCAGGCAAAGACCGAGGTCGCAATGGAAAAGATGTTTACGGAATACGGCTACAGCGCATTCACGACAAACTTTGAGGATCTCTGGGGCATGGAGCAGCTTCCCGGACTTGCAGCGCAGAACCTTATGGCGAACGGCTACGGATTCGGCGGCGAGGGTGACTGGAAGGTCGCTGCAATGACAGCTATAATGAAGGCTATGGCTGAGGGCATGGACGGCGGAACAGCGTTCATGGAGGACTATACCTACCATATGCCCAAGGGTGATGAATATATCCTCGGTGCGCATATGCTTGAGGTCTGCCCGTCGGTAGCTTCAAACAAGCCGAAGATACAGGTACACGAGCTCGGCATAGGCAACAGAAAGGCGCCTGCAAGACTCGTATTCGACTCAAAGAACGGCAGCGCGATAGTAGCATCGCTTATCGACATGGGCGGAAGGCTCCGTCTTATAGTCAACGACGTTGAGGCATGCAATCCGCTTCATCCGATGCCCAAGCTCCCGGTTGCAGGAATTATGTGGAAACCGCTCCCGTCGCTTGCTGTATCTGCAGAAAGCTGGATACTTGCGGGAGGAGCGCATCACACCGTGCTCAGCTACGACGTAACAGCTGAAATGATGCACGACTGGGCAAATATGATGGGCATTGAATACGTACATATCGGCAAGGACACAACTGTTGAAAGCCTCGAAAAAGAGCTGTTCTGGAACGATATTGCATACAAACTTAAATAAATTAACTAAGAGCATCGGTGCTGCCGATGCTCTTGATTTATCCGATCTGTATATCATCCGTCTCTATTATATCCGCATTTTTCACATACAATCCGCTTTTGCCATTGCAGCGCACATTTCTGAAACTAATACCATTGACCCTGCTCTCGGGCAATCCGCAGATATACACCGCGCAGCCCGCCGTCGTCTCCGATACGATATTTTCAAACATTATGCCTCGGAACTTCGGTGTCCCTTCGTCAACAGGCTCCGGCATTTCCGTGTCAAACTCGTCCACTCCATAAAACATATCTATATTTATCGCACCTCTGAACCACTTGTTATCAGAGAACTCGTTTTCATCATAGTAATGGCTGCAATTTCTGTAGACTACGTTTTCGACAACACCTCCCCTTCCGCGGGGAGCCTTTATACTTGCGAGACTATAGGTATTCTCAAATTTGCAGTTTTCAAATGTCACATTGCGCACCGAACCGGACATCTCGCTGCCTACAACACAGCCGAAGCCGCTTGCGAAACGGCAGCTCCTTACAAGCACATTCTCGGTCGGAACACCCACAGCCCTGCCTTCGGCATCTCTTCCGGACTTCACTGCTATACAGTCATCCTGACTTCCTATCGTGCACCCGAAAACTGTGACGTCACGGCATGAATCCGGGTCGAATCCGTCACCGTTATATATCCCTTTATACCGTCTCCCGTTTTCGTCAAACTTGGTAAAGATCTTTACATTATCAAGCGTCACCGACGAGCAGTATATCGTATGTACACACCAAGCCGGAGACTGTCTGACCGTCACGCCCTCTATATATACTCCGTCAGTGTTTCTTATGCATACCGCACGTCCTCTTTTTCCCGCATTTTCTGCCATTTCAGCCGCAAACAGCTTCTCTCCGTTCGCGTCTATAACTCCGCCTCCGGTAATTTTTATGTTCCTGTGCTCGCCGTCAACCGTATTTATGAGACTTGCATAGCAATTCTGCTCAAGCCCTTCAAACCGATAAACAAAAACGGGATAGTCCCGCACATCAGGAGAGCCCAGCAAAACAGCGTCCTCCCCTATTCTGAGTGTCATATCACTCTTCAAAAACAGCGCCCCGGACATATAAACTCCATCTTTTATCAGCACTGTTCCGTTTTTCGGGCAAGCCTTTACAGCGGCACCTATAGCCTCCGTGCAGTCCGTCACTCCGTCACCGACCGCACCAAAGTCTCTTATGTCCAACACTTCTCCGCGCGGCGCAGTCCGTACCGATATTGCAGCCGTTTCATTTATACCCCCGGCTTCGGCACGCACCGATATTTCATATTCCGTATCCGGCTCCAGTCCCCTTACCGTGATTTCCGCTTTATCCGTAACTGCATATTTCTCTCCGTTCACAAATACCGTATATGCAGAGTTTTTATAATATGTGTACAGCACAGCCGCCGAGCTGTCGGTAACTGCCGATACAGGATGAAAAATATTCATATCGATCCTCCTCGCATTTCTCTTATCTATCCCGGATCACATCCTGCGATCCGATCATCGTTCTGATATGATTATAGCTCCTGACCGATCCGCTTTCAATCTTCAAATTGACCGTTAGCGCTCCGACTTAAACTATATTGCTCTAATATCAGACGACAAAAAACAGCTTGACTTAATACCACTTTGGATGTAAAATAATAATACAAATATATCCGCAGCGTCCATACGCGCCGCGGAGAACAGGAGGTAATTCAAATGAACGAAACATTGAACGCACTTAAGTCACGCCGCTCATGCAGAGGCTTCGACGGCAAACAGATCACTGATGAACAGCTCAATGCCATTCTAGAAGCCGGGACATTTGCGCCCACCGGTATGGGAAGACAGTCACCGATAATGGTAGTGCTCCAAAACAAAGAGGACATAGCGGAGCTTTCAAAGATGAACGCTTCGATCATGGGAACCGCCGCCGATCCGTTCTACGGCGCGCCGACGGTAATAGTAGTGCTTGCCGACAAGAACATTGGAACATATCTATATGACGGTTCGCTCGTTATGGGAAATCTCATGAACGCAGCCGAGGCTGTAGGCGTACAGTCATGCTGGATCCACCGCGCCAAAGAGGAATTCGAATCCGAAGAAGGCAAAGCGCTCCTCAAAAAATGGGGTATCGAAGGCGATTACGAAGGCATAGGTCACTGTGTTTTGGGCTATGGTGAAAAAACGCCGGCAAAGCCGCGAAAAGAAAACTATATTTACAAGGTATGACAAATGTCAGGTAAAAGGGACTGACGCTTTTAAAGCATCAGCCCCTTTTACACTATATGATCCAAGCCGGTACGATCAATTTGTCCCGATCGATCGCGCCCAGTTTTTCTGCCATACACACGACCGCGCCCGTACCTCTTTCAAGCGCCGCTTTGTCCAAAACCTCAAACGCGCTCACTGCGTTTCTTTTTGGCGAGACCGTTTTTTTTATTTCGACCGGATGCAATTTCCCGTCCTTTTCTATCAAAACATCTATTTCTTTTGCATCTCTGTCACAATAATAATAAACATACATATCAACACCGCAGCACTGATAACTTTTTACGATCTCGCTAATAACATAGTTTTCAAACAGCGCTCCGCTCATTGCTCCGTTCATTGCCGTTTCAGGGCTCGACCATTTTGTAAGATAGCACACCAGACCCGTATCGTAAAAATATAGTTTAGGTGTTTTTATGGTCCTTTTAAGCACATTATTCGAATAAGGATGCAGATAGAAGATCAGCCCCAATCTCTCCATGATATTCAGCCAGCTCTTCGCTGTCACTTGATCTATATCCGCATCGTCCGCTATGCTCTTATAATTCACAAGCTGTCCCGCTCTTGCCGCAGCAGAGACGATAAAGTTATAGAACTTCATGGAGTCTATAGCACCGGAGAGTTCCCTGACGTCACGCTCAATATACGTCGATACATACCCCGAATAGAATATACTTCTGTCTGTATACCGTCCGCTCACCAGAGCCGGCATTGAGCCCATCCATATGCGCGAAAACATCCCTGACACATCTATAGGCTCTATGTTATTCACATCGTTTCTAAGCTTGTCAAGCTCTATTTCAAACGGCGCGGTTTTCGCGCCAATGATCTCACGCTGTGATAGGGATGACATTGATAAAACAGCTGTACGCCCCGCCATGGATTCCTGCACACCCTCCATCAGTTTAAATATCTGCGATCCGGTGAGCCAGAAGTCACCCGGTCTGTTCTCTTTGTCTATCTGCATTTTTATATACGGGAACAGCTCCGGCGCATATTGTATCTCGTCGATAAACATCGGCGGCTTGTGGAGCTGAAAAAACATTGCAGGATCGTTCTTTGCAAGATTCCGTTCCTCCATATCGTCAAGCGTCACATATTCCCTAATATTTCCCTCTTTCTCCATCAGCTTTTTCAGCATAGTGGTTTTCCCGATCTGTCTCGGTCCAGTTATAAGTACGGCAGCATATTGACTGCTTAGATCCTTTACAACAGTTTCAAGCGCACGTTTTATATACATGACCCGCCCTCCCTTCGGCAATAATATTATCATATTTATATTATAGCCGAAAGCTGAGCAAATGTCAACATTGTTATTTTCAAAGCATTAGAAAAGCCCCGGTCTCAACCGAGATCCGGAGCTTTTTAATTTAGCGAACTTATTGACTTTAAATTATTCTGCAGTGACTGTACATTCTACAGTCTGATTCAAACCATCTGTGAACGAGTATGAATAATCCGTATTGATGATTGATGTATAACCGAGATCATACAGACCCTGCGCTATCAACGATGCACACATATTTGCTCCGTTGTATGTTGAATGTAATCTGTCCGATACGTTATAAACTCTTGACAAGTCATTAAGTGTGTCTCCTTCAGCAAATGCATCTCCATATCTGCTGTAAAGGAAATCATAGCTCATCTGAGCAAGATCTATGTAATCCGTCTCTGTATCTGCTGCAACAGATTCCATTACTCTTGTCCATGAAACGCTGCTGCCGTAATCATGATGAGATGCGTTAGGAGAAACGAGTATTACCTTAACACCCTTTGCCTCTGCCTGCTCAACCATCGATGTTACAGCATTTGTCATTACCTCTTCCGTATCATATGTTCTGTCATTATAGCCTGACTCAAGAACCATGATATCTCCCTCTTTTGCACTCTGGAGCACCTGAGTGAACGCTGTGCCAAGGAGTCCGTTCGCTGTTACACCCGAATTTCCGAGATCAACGACTTCTACACCATTTACATAATTCTGAAGCACCTGACCCCAGCCTGTCTGCGCATTGTTCTGAGCATTTCCGCCGTTGTAATAAATACATACAAGCGAGTCGCCGAGCACATACATCTTCTGTGTTCTGTTAACTATCGAAGGAGCTTTCACAAGCGTCAGCGAGATACTGGTGTCTGATGACGACGCGCCAGTACCGTAATCAGCTGTTGTAATGTCTATATAACCTTCTGATACAACTATATCATTTACCGCAAGCGAATTTACTGCTGAACCGCCCTGAAGTATATTGTTTACAAGAAGCTGACTGTTTGCATAAACATCGCATCTTCCGCCGTTCGCCGTTATTACAAAATTGTATGTATCAGCCGGAACGTCTATACGGAACGCACCCGTATATGATCCGAGAGTTGCCGGTGAACCGGCATCATACGAATATATAGGAGCTATCTCATACTTAGCTGCGCCTGTTGTATCAACATCATATGAGCCGTCAGTGATCTCTGCAGCTGCAACCTCTGTGCTCTTTACCTCGTTACCGTCAGCATCCGCTGTTGTAACAAGATATTCCGATATTGCTTCACCCTTTACAAGCGCACTGGTGTCTACTGTCGTGGAAGCGCCGGACGCATCACCTGTCAGGCTGTATGTTCCTACTGTAACATCGAACTTTTCTGTTGTAACCGCTGTACCATTTGTGATAGTTGCCGTGATCTCAGTCGTTCCCTCTGCTTTTGCGGTAAGCTCACCTGTAGCAGAATTTATGTCTGCAACGGCCGTGTTGCCGGATGACCATGCGATATTTGTCATCATTGACGTTACATCATCACCAAATGAATCCGTCGCATGAGCGAGAGCGTATGTTGCTTTCTCTCCTACAGTATCTATAGCTCTCGGTCCTGTTATAACGATCTCACCAAGCTGCTGGAAATCACCTATCGTTACTGTTTCTGTTGCAGTCTTATCGGCATTTATTGTGCTTGTTGCAGTAACCGTATATTCACCTGCTGTAGCAGTGTCCACAACACTTATAACACCATTTTCTATCGTTACTCCCTGATCTGCAGGCGTTACAGTCCAATTAAAGGTCTCATCAGGTACTATTACCGACTGTCCAAGCTCGTATGTTCTTGTGATAGTCTGACCGCTCACTTTTGCAAAGTCAAAGTCACCTGCTATCGAAAGATAATTATTGTCCGGCTCCTGCATAAGAACATCAGTCACGGTTACGCCGCCATAGTTTCTGTACTGACCGAATGAAACGCTCGTAAGCGCGGTCGCATCTATAGTGTATGGAAGCGCTTCAGTGACCGTTCCGCAAGAAACTGTTATCTGCTTATTTTTCGTGTCTATAACAAATGTAACATCCAACGGCGTATTTTTTTCATAGCCTTCAGCTATCACAGCACTCTCTGCAAAAGCGCCGACATCGCCGCTCTGGTTCATAGCAGTGTTACCGCTCCATCCGGTCCACGCTTTTATAACATTGTCTGATGTGAGCTGCAGACCTACAAGCTTACCTGCATTCGAATTAAGTGCAATATTAGCATTTCCTTCCGTTCCTGTAGTGAAATTCACCGTCATTGTCACGGACACGATGTCCGGCACATCAACACTGCTTGTAAATGCCTGCTCTGCACTCCTGTTCCCCGAACCTCCTGGCTGTGTCCAATTGAACGGGTCATAGAAGATCACATCATTGTTAGCAATGTAAACGGTCTTTGTTACCTTCTGATTTCTGTCGTCCGTAAATGCAGCGACCTCAAGATCGTATTCAGCGACCTTATTCTCTGTACTGAATGCTCTTGATACACTTATAACTCCGTTTTCTACAGTTACATTAGGATCTGCTGTTGTCGTTCCTGCAGGATAAATGGCCCACTGGAGCGTGTATCCATCTTCCGGTATTTCTATTCCGTACTGGTCTATAACATCTACAGTAAACGCCGCAGACTGCGCACTCTCAGCTTCCTTGGGGGCAACAACAAGTTCCTGTCCTCCGCCTATTATAACCTGCTCAGGAAGAGCAACATACTGCATGAGCGACAATGTGAGTTCTTTTGTCTGAGAATCAGAATTAACCGTTACTGAGACTGAGTCATTGTCTGCCATTCCCTCTGTATGCTCATATCCGCTCTTTGATGCTGTTACAGTATATGTACCATTCGGCATCACTGCAGACGCATTTCCCGACGCATCCGTAAGAACTGTATATCCCTCAAATGCGACCGACGCTCCTTCAAGAGGCTCACCGTCACCGGTATTTACAGTTACAGCAATTGTACCATATGCCTCCGCCTTAGTTTCTATCTTAAAATCATCTACATATACAGCGGACGTCGCGCCATAGCATGCGAGCTTTTCAAATGTGTCACCTGATGCTGTTATTGCTGCTGAATATATTACAGCGCCAGCATTGTTCCTTATCGTAAGATAACCCGATTTATCATTTGTCACAGCCACATCAACAGTAACCCATTCGTTTACAGGTATTGCGCTGTTGTTTGCAATGCTTAGATAAGGATCGTTTACCACATCTCCGCCTGATGTTGTTTCATTAGATGTAATTCCAAACAGCTGTATTGTTGACGCGCTGTCTGTGAACATTGCTTTAAAGCTGTAATCTATAACTTCACCGTTCTGAAGATCCGCAAACGCCGGAACATCATCCACTACATCTGTGTTAAGAGCTATCGAGCCGCCTCTTGACGATGTTGCAGTATTTCCTGATACTATCTTTAATGCTCCGTTTTCAAGCGTTACCGTAGAAACACCGTCACCGCCACTTGTTCTTGCTCCAACATGAACTATAAAGTTACCCATTTCAGCAGTCTGCTCAGCAGTTCCCTGTGTCGTTACACCGGTTGTCGTATAAGAACTGAAATCATCCTCTAGATATACTTTCGACTCTATCGGCTCTGTAGGCTCATCCGTTGCCGGTGTGTCCGTTGCCGGTGTATCTGTTGCCGACGGTTCCGGCGTAGGTATTACTGTCTCAGTATACTTTCTGGCTATCTGAGCATCTGCAAGCGGCTCCATATCTTCAAGGCTGTTCCAAAGCATAACCTTTGTGCCTTCCGGAGCTGCTATCTCTACTTCTGTCTGACCTGCAGCTATTTCCACATTCTCAAATGCTATCGTATCGAGAACACCGTTATCGTATGTCGCTTTTACGGCTACCGCTGTCATGTCAGTTTCAGGCGCCTCTATCTCAAATATGACACCTTCTTTTTCCACAACAACCGGTGTCGGCTGCTCCGGCTCCGTCGATTCTGTCGGTGCTTCCTCTGTAGGCTGCTCCGGCTCTGCAGACTCCGTCTGTACCGCCTCTGTGGGCTGCTCCGGCTCTGCAGACTCTGTCGGTACTGCCTCTGTAGGTTGCTCCGGCTCTGCAGACTCCGATGGTGTTGGATCCGGCTCAACTGCCGTATTGCTGTATATTACTATCGTATCGAGATCATCATATGTTCCGCTACCGCCCGCATTTAACGCAAGTTTGCCAGCCGTTTCTACGGTAATATCAGAAACAGTTACGTCTCTCCATGCATTACGAGTAGTTCCATCATATGTATATACCGTCTGATCACCAATAGTCAGCGTCGATCCTCTTCCTCTGTCCTGTATTCTGATAACCATAGTATATGTTCCCGGCTGAATTTCTTCCTCCGATTCATATGCCTTATTGTCATACGCAAGTCCGTTTGACGCTCTTAAATTTGCATTTTGTGCACTTGTATCATCAAGGTCCTCAAAGAACACTACATTTTCATATGCCTTTGTATATGTCTTCTCTACAGTCTGGCTGCTGTCTATAGCGTTTATTGTTGCTCCGTAGTATGCACCGCTGCTATTTGCCTCGGTCTCATAAGCAATGCCATCCTGCACTATATACTTAGGAACGTAATATGTAACGTCCTGAGCCTCCATGCCTGTCACCTCAGTTATATCCTGTGTAACATCGCCTATAGCATTGACATCAACAGTATATTTGTCAAGATCTGAAGTTGTATAACGTACAATTATTTCAGTATTCTGTGTTATAGTCTGAGCTTCACCACCGCTAGCGTATGTATACTTTACGCCATCTTCGTAATTATATATGACATTCTCATAAGTCGGTGTAAACTCTGTTCCACTCGCAACATCCTCCGATGATGTTGCAATCACATTGTCCTCTTCATCAACACACTTTACAGTAACCGAGTACATCGCCTCATCCGTCACAGTTAGCGTCAAAGTTGGCCGAAGCTCTTCGCTAGCGTCCATACCATATATATATCCTCCCGCTGCCGCGTTCGCATATGCAAACACAAGTCTACCCGTATTCTCATTGCCGAGTACCGACTTTACCATATCTGTAACGTCAACTTCCTGAAGCGTCGGCGTTGTCGTTATAGGGCTTAGCGTTATAACATTCTCAGCCGGCTTTGACATCAATGTTATGGTCTCTGTATTTCCAAAATCAATAGCAGAAGCTGTTGTGTTGTCAAGCAATGCAACATCAGTTGTCCTTTCGCCTCTTGAAGCCCATGTAGTAAACGTAAGTTCTGCATTTGTTATCTTTGATGCGGTTATTGAACTATCAATAGAAAACTCCGTATATCCAGTAGCTACCCATCCGCTGGTTCCCCAGTTATTCAAATAGTGTTGCTCCTGATCAACAAACACGCCGGCTTCATTCGATCCGCCCTGCACAGACGCAGTATGAACCAACGTAGCTTCGACCGGCGTATCTTTCGCACTTGCCGGTATGACCAGTGCAGAGAACGCCGATGCCGCCATTGCGACTGACGTCAGCAACGACAGCACTCTTTTGGTCTTGTTCATAAAAATCTTCCTTTCTCTCTCTTAGATTTTGTAAATCCGGGACGGCATCGGGCGTACCGCCCCATATTTACACTAATTATATAACAATGCCCTCAAATGTTCAATAAGAAAAGCAGAGGACTTTTATCTGTTTTTTGAACAAACTGTGACACTCAAACAATATGCAGATTGTATATTATAACAAAAAACGCGCCGAAGCGCGTTTCTTAAAGTGAGTTTCCCTTTTCAAGGGAGATCTCATTAAATATTTTCAAGTAATCATCGATCCCGGTATTTTCACGCTCTTCGCCCGACGCGTCCAGAACTATATTTCCTTCATGCATCATTATCGTTCGCGTTCCGTATTCTACAGCATATCGGAGATTGTGAGTTACCATGAGCGATGTGATATTTTTTTCCTTAACGACCCTGTCCGTAAGCTCCATGACTATATCCGCCGCCTTCGGATCGAGCGCCGCCGTATGCTCATCAAGCAGCAGAAGATCGGGACGGACGAGCGTCGCCATTATGAGCGCGAGCGCCTGCCGCTGTCCTCCTGAGAGCGAGCCTGCCGGAGTATCGAGACGGTTTTCAAGCCCCATTCCCAGAAACTCAAGCTGTGTCCTGTAAAAATCCTTTCTGGCACGGTTGAGTCCGAACGAAAGTCCGAACCTCTTCCCCTTGTTGTCGGCGATCGAAAGATTTTCCCATATCGTCATCGTCGGACAAGTTCCCATTGCCGGATCCTGAAACACTCTGCCGATCTTAAGCGCACGCTTATAGTCTTTCATATTATTTATCTCATTGCCGTCAAGAATGATCTTGCCGCCGTCAACACTCATGGAACCCGAGATAATATTGAGCATAGTTGTTTTTCCCGAACCGTTAGAGCCTATAACAGCCACAAATTCTCCGTCATTTATCTTCAGGCTGAAGCCGTCGAACAGACGTTTCTCGTCAACGGTACCGGGGTTAAATGTCTTGTCTATCGAGGAGAGCTCTATCATTTACGTCTCACCCCCGCTTTCTTTTTCTTGACAACGAACTCATTTATAACAAGCGTTGCTATAAACAGCACCGTTATCATAAAATTCGTATTCTGTGATTCAAGTCCTGCGGCGATCGCTATGGAGATACATGCCTTATAGACTATCATTCCCAGGATAACACCCGAAGTGATCCTCATGAATCTGATCTTTTTGAACACTGTCGTACCGATTATTACAGCGGCAAGTCCCATAACCACGGTCCCCGTTCCGGAGCCGACATTAAAGGCTCTCGAATACTGACAGTATACGCCTCCCGCCAGTGCAACAAGACCGTTGGCGATTGACAGTCCGATTATCTTGATCGTTCCCGGATTCTTAGCAAGTGTTATAACGAGGCTCTCGTTATCGCCCACGCTCCTCAGCAGGAAACCGGATTTTGTACGCAGATACCAGTCGAGAGCGAACTTGGCGATCAGCGCTATAAAAACTATAACGGCAAGCTTCGAATAAAACTGCGCATGACCGGTAAACAGAAATTCGGTCTGCGAGAATATCGTCGCCGCACTGTTTGAAAGGAAATCAGTCGCCTGACCCACTATGCCGTAATTGACCGAATAAAGTGCGGTCATAGTGAGTATACCGCAGAGAAGATTGCGTATCTTGAGCTTTACATTGAAAAAGCCTGTAAACGCGCCTGCGATACAGCCCGCGGCAAACGCTGCGATGAGCGCCAGCCACGGATTGAACGAATTTCTCAAAAGCACCATGCAAACGGCTATCCCGAGCGGGAACGTTCCGTCTACGGACAGATCCGGGAAATCAAGTATCGTGTATGTAATATACACTCCCATCGCCATTATTCCGTAGATGAACCCCTGCTCAAGAATGCCTATTATAAGCAGCTCTATCATGATTCCTCCGATGGAGCCGTCTTGACCTCGGCTCTGTCGGTTATTGACTGCGGTATCTCTATGCCTACCGCCGCAGCCGCATCAGGATTTATCGTTATTTTGCTTTCGGTCATTGTTTCATACGGTATAGTTGATATATCCTCTCCGTTAAGCACTCGTGCCGCTATAACGCCCGCCTTTTTGCCGAGCTCGATATAGTCGATGCCTGCAGATGCAACACAGCCGTTTCCGACCTGCTCTTCCTCGCTGCCGAATACCGGTATACCCGCCGCGGTAGCCTTTTCTATGAGAACCGGAAGATTATTTACAACCGTATTATCCGTCATATTCGTTACGCAGTCGACCTCCGTAAGCAGCAGATCTATCGCCTGCGGGATGTCAGCCGCGTTTGTTATGCCTCTTTCAACGATCTCAAAGCCATAATCACCGGCTTTTTCCTTATAGTCCGCTATAGTCGAAACAGAGTTTGCCTCACTTGTTGTATAGAGTATCCCTATTTTCTGAGCCTCGGGGAGCATCTCGCGTATGAGCTCAAGCTGCGCTTCCACCGGAAGCTTATCCGAAACTCCAGTTATTCCGTCCATTGCCTGAGTTTCGCTTTCTGCGAGGTTAGCAGCAACGGGATCGGACACTGCGTTAAAGATCACCGGGATCCCCGCGTCATAACACGCATTATAACATGCCTGAGCCGACGGAGTAGCGATACCGCATACAAGATCTACGCGCTTTGCCGCAAACTGCTGCGCGATCTGCGTATTTGTCGAATCATCGTTCTTTGCCGACTGAGCGTCGAGCTCATATTTGATTCCTTCCGCATCAAGTCCCTGCCTGAAGCCCTCAAGACAATTGTCAAGCGAGGGATGGTCGGCATACTGGAGCACACCTATGGTATATGTGCCGGAGCCGCCGTCAGCACTTCCGCCGCCCGCCGTATCCGTTGATGCACAGCCCGCAAAGAGTCCTGCACACATCACCGTCAATGCAGCGACAGACATGATTTTTTTTAATTTCATAATAATACATTCCTTCCGTTTATTGTTTTTGACAACACCATTAATATTATATTACTTTATCGAACGAATGTCAATAAAAATTATTAAAAAAACTCTCCTTCGCTGTTTTGACGTTACTATTCAGGTATCGCGCACTCCAAAAAGACCTATTGTGCCATAATAGGTCTGTCTAAGAGCATCTCTGTTATCTTACCAAAC
>DVNB01000065.1 GCA_018714695.1 Candidatus Ornithomonoglobus merdipullorum
CTGTATTGATAATGAAACAGATAATCAAAGATAAGAGGTATTATGAAAATGGCAAGAAGAAAAGAAATTATTCCTGAATATCAATCCGAAAATTTTAACGGTAAAGATTATTTTCGGACACGAATAAAAGATGCCGATGGTAAACGAGTAGCTCTTTACGGCTCTACTCGCAAAGAATTACACGAAAAGGTAAAAAATGCACAAACAGAAATTGACAATATACTTTTTCAACGAGAAAATCCAACGGTAAAAGATTATTGTGAAAAATGGCTGATGATGAAATCCGCCACAATAAGCCCTAAAACTTTTCGTGGATACCAACTTTCCTTAAATAAGTATGTTATATCACAAATCGGAGATATGTACATAGATGAAGTCACTTTAGATGATTTAAAGTTATTAATGGTTCCTTTATCTAAAATGTCATCTTCGGTTTACAGCAAGGTGAATATGCTGATTAAGTGCATTTTTTCTTCAGCAGAAGCGAACAGCCTAATTGACCATAATCCATCTGCAACAATGTCAGCAAAAGGTGGTAAATCGCAAAATGAAAAAGAGGCTCTAAGCGATGAACAAGTAGATCAGCTGTTATATACCATAAAGGGACTTCCTCCATATCTATTTGTTATGATAGGGCTTTACACGGGTCTACGTCGCGAGGAAATACTTGGGCTCCAGTGGGATTGCGTATTCCTTGAAGAACCGGTTCCGTACATCGCTGTTCGTAGAGCTTGGCGTTCTGTAAAAAACCGCCCGGTTATAAGCACGGAATTGAAATCTCCTGCGGCAAAACGAGATATACCGATACCAAAATGCTTAGTGGATTGTTTGAAAGAAGCAAAGGAAATTTCCATATCCGATTATGTTATTGCAGATAGAACCGGCAAGCCTCTTTCCTACTCTCAGTTTCAGCGAGTTTGGAAGTATATCGAGGTTCGTACTGCAAAAGAGCGCAAATATTATAGGTATGTTAATGGACAGAAGATAGTATGTACAATCAATCCTACACTCGGTAGCCATCAGCCAAATAATCCGAAACTGGTATACTCACTGGATTTCAAAGTTACCCCTCACCAGCTTCGTCATACATATATCACAAACCTGATATATTACGGTGTTGACCCTAAAACTGTTCAATACCTCGCCGGGCATGAAAACAGCAAAACCACTCTTGACATTTACGCAAAAGTAAAATATAATAAACCTAATGAATTAATTAGTGTGGTTAATAAAGCTCTCTCGAACAAAAAAAACAATTGATTTATGAAGTTAATACCAGGGGACAAAAATGGGGTTAAACTTGTTTGCAACACCTTGAAAACCTAGTTACAGCAACAAATATACGTCCTACAATACAGAGAAGTACGGTCTCAAGGCTGCTCGTCGCGCACCGCAGTTCTCAAAGAGATAATCAAAAGAATACTTATAAACCGCATGGATCAAGTATCTATGCGGTTTTTTACAGCTCCGCAAAATACATCGGCGTTTCGCCCTCGTCTTTCTTAAATCCGCAGGATATGTAAAAGTCCACGGCGTCATTATATGCTGCGAGAACTATCTTCATATACCCCTTGTATTTCTCTTTTGCAAGCTCTATGAGCCTTCTCCCTATCCCTTTTCCCTGATACCTCGGATCCACCAGAAGATAGTGCACATATGCCGTCATTACACCGTCGTCCATCGCGCAGAGCATTCCCGCAAGCCTTTTGCCGTCCCATGCGGCGATAACCGTCTCATAGTTCTTTAACGCCTCGGCGAGCTTTTGCGGGTGTCTCCCCGACTCCCAATCCACCGACAAAAACAGCTCCTCGAGTGCCTCAGGCGCATAATCATGTCCGTTTGTATATATAATCTCCATAACATAAACCTCTCAAATTCATTTTATTAAAACATATTCGCATATGCTGATACATTATACCAGATATCAAAACAAAAATCAACTGTCTGTTTCCCTCGCATTAAATACAGCGGTAAAGCCAATACTATTTTTAAAGCCGCATCAGCAAATAATACAAAAAAAGTGTATTTTATGCTTGACATAATGGCTTGCGTATGATATAATGCTAATAAGGGTTAGATATTGCTAACCGCAGATTTAGGAGGTGCAGAATATGTCATTGATAAACAAAGAGGTAAGCGATTTTTCAGTACAGGCTTACCATAAAGACGAATTCAAAACTGTTACAAAGAATGATATACTCGGAAAATGGAGTGTTTTCTTCTTCTACCCCGCGGACTTCACATTCGTGTGTCCGACGGAGCTTGAGGATCTCGCGGACAAATACGAGGATTTCAAAAAAGAGGACTGCGAGATATACGCTGTCTCCTGCGACTCGCATTTCGTTCACAAGGCGTGGCACGACGCTTCGGACAGGATAAAGAAAATACAGTACCCCATGCTTGCCGATCCTACTCATGTGCTCGCAAAGGATTTCGAGGTCTATATAAAATCCGACGGAATGGCGGAGCGCGGAAGCTTTATAGTGAATCCCGAGGGAAAAATAGTTGCGTATGAGGTCACAGCCGGCAATGTGGGCAGAAACGCCGAGGAGCTTTTCAGACGCGTTCAGGCAAGCCGCTTCGTTGCAGAGCATGGTGATGAGGTATGCCCCGCAAAATGGCAGCCCGGCGCCGATACGCTTAAGCCAAGTCTCGATCTTGTCGGTCAACTGTAATATGGATAAGACATCTTCAAACAGCCTCTACGATGTTATAGTGATAGGCGGCGGTCCTGCGGGACTGACCGCCGCGCTGTACCTTGCGCGTGCACGCTACAGGGTGCTCGTTGTCGAGAAAGAACGCTTCGGCGGGCAGATAACGATAACCTCCGAGGTAGTCAACTACCCCGGCGTGATGAGCGCGAGCGGTGCGGAACTCACAGAAACAATGCGCAGGCAGGCGGAGAGCTTCGGCGCAGAGTTTTTATCGGCAGAGGTCAAGGAAATAGATAACAGCGGAGACATCAAATCCGTGAGAACAGAAAGAGGCTGGCTCGACTGCTTCGGCATACTTATAGCCACAGGCGCGCACCCGCGCACTGTAGGCTTTGACGGAGAGGAAGCGTTTAAGGGACGCGGCGTTGCGTACTGTGCGACCTGTGACGGCGAGTTTTTTACCGGAAAGGATGTTTTTGTTGTAGGCGGCGGATTCGCAGCCGCAGAGGAAAGCGTTTTCCTTACAAAATACGCTCGGCACGTCACCGTCCTTATACGTGAGCCGGACTTTACATGCGCCAAGAGCGTTGCCGATAAGGCGCGCGAAAATCCGGATATAACAATAATGACGAACATGATCGTAGATTCCGTTTCAGGAGACACTGTTCTGAAAAAGCTTAAAGCCCACAACACCAAAACCGGCGAAACCTTTGAATACGATGCCCCGGAGGGGTCGACCTTCGGCGTGTTTGTGTTCGCGGGCTATGAGCCTGCGACTTCGCTCATAAAAGACATAGTGGAGCTTGACGAATACGGTTATATCGTAACGTCTGCCGACAAGAGCACAAGCGCCGCAGGTATATATGCCGCCGGAGATGTATGTCAAAAGAATCTCAGACAGGTCGTAACGGCTGTAGGCGACGGCGCGCTTGCAGCGACCGAGCTTGAGCGGTATGCCTCGGAAATGCAGAAACGCACGGGCAAAACGCCGATAAAGCCGCAGACAGCTGCTATAAGCGAAAAGCAGACGAAAGCGGAGGAAAACTCCGGCACCTTGCTGACCGACGAGATGAAGGCGCAGCTTGAAGCCGTTTTCAGCCGCATGGAAAGCCCTCTGACACTGAAGCTTTCACTTGACGGCTCGGAGGTCTCTCGAGAGCTTGAAGCATATATGAACGAGCTTTCTGCGCTCACCGACAAGCTGTCAGCCGAAACGGACAGCGCGCCAGGCGATGCCCCCTGTGTCAGTATATACAAGGACGGAAGCTACACGGGGCTTGCCTTCCACGGTGTTCCCGGCGGACATGAGTTCACCTCGTTTGTGCTGGGGCTGTACAACGCCGCGGGACATGGACAGGCTATCGATACCGACTTTGAGCAAAGAATACATGATATATCCGAAAAGCTTGATATGAAGGTGCTCGTATCGCTCTCCTGCACGATGTGCCCGGAGCTTGTCACCTCGGCGCAGAAGATAGCCTCGATGAACGGCAATGTGACTGCTGAGGTCTACGACATAAATCGGTTTCCGGAGCTAAGGGAGCGCTATAACGTTATGAGTGTCCCATGTCTTGTGATAAACGATTCAAAGGTGGTTTTCGGCAAGAAAAATATCGCTCAGCTGCTCGATTTGATCGGCTGATAAATTTGCTAAATCCGTTGCTTTATTCCAAATATATGTAAAGACGGCAGGAGGGATATGACCTTCCTGCCGTCTTGCATTATTCTCACTGCATGTTGTTGTCTATATACTCCTCCGCCATCGCGCAAAGGTCATCTGCTGTAAGGTCAATGTCATGCCCCGAAAGTGAATATGCCACTCCGTTCTGCACCCATCCTACCCATTTGAACTCCGTTGTTTCAACCTCGTCAGAGCCGTAGCTGAACACGTATTTTCCGCTCGCCTCGTCCGCCTTGTCCTGCTCGGTAAGCTCATAATCCGGCGGAACGAATTTGTACAGCTGTTCGGATTTGTACAGCGTGATACCGTTATACTCTCCGGCAAGCTCATAGCTTTGATAATCGTCGTCCGCGTACTGCGCCGAATACGCGTTAAGCGTCACTCTGTCGCCGCCGTTCGTGTATTCCACCGTAAGCTCGCTGAAGCTGTTGAGCTTCTTGCCTTCCGCATCTATATCGCTGCTGTCGCCCTTATATCCTGCCTTGAACATGTACCCATTCGAAAATCCGTCCGCTATGTTAGTCTCAAATCCAAGATCGCGGTAAACTGTCTCCGCCTCCGGTATCTCCTCATAGAACGGTATGCTGCTCGATGAGCCGATCCTGCCGCTTATTATCGATGTAGTCGCTACTGCTGAGCCGCACAAAAGCACCGCCGCCGCTGCAGCTATAAGTACAGTTCTCTTTATTCTCGGTCTTTTCATGTTAAGATCCGCCTCCTCTATATATTTTTCCTCAATATCACCTATGGCTCTCCACAGCCTCTCGTTTTCCTTCGCGCTCATACTGCGATCCCCTGCCTTTCAAGATATTTTTTTAATTCTTTTCTTGTTCTCATGAGCATGGATTTGACCTTGCTCTCACTGTATCCGAATCGATCAGCGATATCCTTTATCCCGTCTGAATACCAGTACCGCCGCACAAACACGATACGCTTTGCTTTTTCCAGCCGGGTAAGGAAATCGTTTATATGCTCCGAGAGTTCCTTTGCCTCTACAGCAGCTTCAACACTGAAAATTGATGGCACACACTCGTCAAGCTCTCCCAAGACTTCCGAAACGCCGCCGCGCTTATCGGCATTATTGTAACTGTAGCGGTCAAGCGCCGAATTTCTCGCTATTCTTCCCAAAAAAGCTTTCAGCGACCTTGGATGCTCCGGCGGAATGCTGTTCCATGCTGTATTATAC
>DVNB01000066.1 GCA_018714695.1 Candidatus Ornithomonoglobus merdipullorum
ACTTCTTTTTTCCATGATTTTTTTGTATCTTTGACCTCTTGTTCCGTTTTATCAAGACGCGCCATGACCTCTTGAAGCTGACGCATAATATCCTTTTCGTAATGTCCGCCCAACCGTTTTCACCTCGATTCATCTCATTCATGATAATACTATTATACACCCTACGGACTAAAATTGCAAGTCCGAACAAGTTGAGCACTTGTGCGATTTGCTACTTTTAAACCGCCTGTTTTTCAACAAAATTAAATGAGGTTATTCACATCTGAACATGCCCGAGTGAAAACAATGCTCATTGTTTTCACTCGCAGCATTCGTCGTGTGGATAACCTCATTTTTACGCAAAAATTCTCAAAAAAATTTATTTTTATTTTCTACGTTTTGCACAATGCCTTTATTATGCGATTTTTCATACCTGAGTAGTAACCAAATTACATCAGTATCATTTCAGATAAGCTCTGAACTCGTACGGTTCAAGCGTGCCGCTCCGCTCGTTCTTGTAATTGCCTATGAGCAGCTCGCCTTCCGGGATACTGCCGGTGTCTGTTTTCTCTCCCGTAAGATTGCATAAAACGGTGAGCGTCTGTGTACCGAGCCTGCGCCTGTATGCGAACATATTATCTGAAGTCTCTATAGGCTCAAAGCTGCCGTCGGCTATTATATCGTATTTCTTCCTGAGCGCGATAAGCTTTTTATAAAAAGCGAGTATCGAATCGGGATCCTTCGAAGCCTCCTCCGTATTTATATACGTATAATTTTCCGGTATTCCTATCCATGGCTCTCCACCCGTGAATCCGGCATTTCTGCCCCCGGTCCACTGCATCGGTGTTCTGCCGTTGTCTCGGGATTTAGCTGCGAGCACCGCCAGAGCCTCCTCCCGGGTCTTTCCGTTTCGCAGCATTATCTCATAATAATTCAGGCTTTCAACGTCACGGTACTGCGAAATATCCGTAAAACCGGCGTTCGTCGTTCCTATCTCCTCACCCTGGAATATATACGGAGTGCCGCGCAGAAGATGTATCATTCCCGCGAGCATCTTTGCCGATTCCTTTCTGTACCGCTTATCATCGCCGAATCTCGAAACGGCTCTCGGCTGATCGTGGTTGCACCAGAACACGGCATTCCAGCCGCCGCCCTCCTGCATACCGATCTGCCAGTCCGTCAAAAGCTTTTTGAGCTTTCCGAAATCGGGACGCATCAAGGTCCACTTATCTCCGTTTTCGTAATCAACTTTCAGGTGATGAAAGCTGAAACACATCGAAAGCTCCTTCTCCGCCGGATCAGAATACCTTATGCAGTTATCGATCGTCGTTGAGGACATCTCGCCTACTGTGAGCATATCAGCTATACCGCCGCCCTCAACGAGATCCTTTAAATATTCATGTATGCGGGGTCCGTCCGTATAGAACCGCCTTCCGTCGCCCTCGGTGTCATTCTCCGGCACATCCGGCTTTGACACGAGGTTTATAACATCAAATCTGAATCCCTTTATCCCCTTCGCCGTCCAGAACCTCAGTATGTCCTTGAGCTCCTCGCGCACCTCGGGATTATCCCAGTTCAGATCAGCCTGAGAAACATCGAAGAGATGCAGATACCATTTTTTAAGGCTCGGCACATACTCCCACGCGTTCCCTCCGAATTTCGACTCCCAGTTCGTGGGCGGGCTGTCCGGCTCCCCGTCAACGAATTTATAATAATTTATATATTTCTCCTCTCCGGCAAGCGCGCGTCTGAACCACTCGTGCTCCGTTGAGGTATGGTTGAACACCATATCGAGCATAAGACCGATCCCTCGTTTGTCTGCCTCCGCGATGAGCGTTTCAAGCTGCTCCATCGTGCCGAACACAGGATCTATGCTCCTGTAATCGGAAACATCATAGCCGTTGTCATTCAATGGTGAACGAAAGAACGGCGTTATCCATATATAGTCCACACCGAGCGACTTTATATAGTCAAGCTTGCCCGTTATGCCGGAAATATCGCCTATCCCGTCTCCGTTTGAGTCGCAGAACGACTTTATATATATCTGATAGACACAGGATCTTGTAAAATCACGCATAATTCTTCTCCTTTCAAAGCCGCGGCAGGGCCGCCGCAAAATGCATGTTTATCAGTTTCGCTGCAGCCCCATTGCGTCAAGCATCACAGGCAGCGCGCTACGACCGTCTTTCCGGCTGCCGCCTCCATACCTGTCTTGAACTCTATTCCCCCGGACGAGCCCTCGTCCGTTATCACCATCATCGTAACTGTGGGATGCCCCGCAGCCTTTATCTTCTCCGGATCAAATTTTATCAGCCTGTCACCGGCTTTTACAGTGTCTCCCTCTTTCACAAAGCACTCAAAGCCGTCGCCGTTCATGCTCACAGTGTCAAGTCCTATATGGAACAGGATCTCCACTCCGTTTTTGAGCGCCATTCCGCAGGCATGGAACGAGCCGTCCATAACGTTTATGATCTCGCCGTCGGCAGGAGCTATAAGCACATTATCCGTCGGCTCTATCGCAAGTCCGTCGCCCAGCACCTTTTCCGAGAACACCTTATCCGGCACATCCTCTATCTTTATCACCTTACCCGAAAGGAATGCTCTTATCTCGCCTTCCTTGTAGTCGAGTATCGCAGCCGTCGCTGCCGCAGCGGGAGTTGCCGCTACCACAGGAACATCAGCCGTCTCCATCTTGCCTGACGCAAGCTTTTTCTTGCCTACGATCATCGTGAGCACGAACGGCACAGCTATAGAGATCACCATACAAATTGTGAACGTCGGGATATACTGCGGCAGTATCGAGAGTATTCCCGGCAGACCGCCCACGCCTATAGCCGCCGCTCTTACGCCTGATCCCACCGAAACGACCGCTGCCGCTGCCGAACCGATCATGGCGCAGATGAACGGGAATCCGTATTTAAGGTTTACACCGAATATCGCAGGCTCCGTAACTCCGAGATAACACGAGATGCAGGCCGGTATCGAAACTTCCTTTGCCTTCGCGTCACGCTTCTGCAGGAATATCATCGCGAGCACCGCGCTTCCCTGCGCTATATTCGAAAGCGCTATCATCGGCCAGAGGTTTGTTCCGCCGAAATCGGATATCAGCTGCAGGTCTATCGCGTTCGACATATGATGCAGACCCGTTATTACGAGCGGCGCGTACAGGAAACCGAACACAGCGGCGAACAGCCAGTTGAACGTTGACGCGAGACCCGCGTTTACTACATTCGAGATAACGCTGCCTATCTTCCAGCCTATCGGGCCGAGCACCGTATGAGCCAGAATAACCGCTATCAAAAGCGAGAAAAACGGCACTACTATCATTGAGATCACAGACGGACATATCTTTCTTATACCCTTTTCAAGATATACCAGAGTAAATCCCGCAAGTATCGCGGGGAGCACCTGCGCCTGATAGCCTATCATCTCCACCTTCGCAAAGCCAAAATCCCAGAATGGGATATCCGCTGCCGCCGTGGTCGCAACATCGTACGCGTTGAGCAGCTGCGGCGAAACGAGCGTTATACCCAAAACGATACCCAGCATCTGCGTCGTACCCATCTTTTTCGTTATGGACCAGACTATGCCGACCGGGAGGAAGTGGAATATCGCCTCGCCTATGAGCCACAAGAACGAATGTGCTCCCGCCCAGAACTGCGAGACCTCGATAAGCGTTTTTGTTCCGCCGTCGATCATCTTTATCTCGCCTATTACGTTTCTGAAACCGAGAATAAGACCTCCGACGATTATCGCCGGGATAAGCGGCGCGAATATCTCTGCGAGGTTTGACATCATCCTCTGGATTATGTTCTGATTCTTCTTCGCGGCATTCTTCACCGCGTCCTTAGACACGCCGTCGATCCCCGCCACGGCGATAAAATCGTTATAATACGTGCTTACCGTATTTCCGATTATGACCTGAAACTGTCCCGCCTGAGTGAATGTACCCTTCACCGACGGCAGCTTTTCGATCGCCTCAACGTCAGCCTTCTTCGGATCGTTCAGAACGAACCTCATTCTTGTAACACAGTGCGATACAGCGCCTATGTTATCCTTGCCGCCTACAAGCTCCAAAAGCTTTCGGCATTCATCAGTATACGTACCCATGCTGATACCCCCTTAATTATACGTATATGTTCCCACATTCCCATGCATCTTATATGCATATTTGATGATTTAATTGTAACATATACGTATATATAAGTCAAGAAAAATTACCTGCACAAAACATAGAAAAAGTGCCGCCGATTTTATGCGACATGCACAAAACCAACGGCACGACAATAGAAGTGCAGCAAAACTAATAAATATGCATTTTGCTGCAGTTCCATCATTCGTTACCTATGCGCCGTAACAGTGAAACGAAACTTGTCCTTTCTGTGTCTAGATTCGGTCAGCTGGAATATCTCACCGCTTTCAAGCGCAGTGATACTTGTAACGACGGCAACCACGCCGCTCTCATCGAGATCGAGATACATACGATCCTCCCGCCCCGCGTCCTCGATCGTTACTATTTTCTGCGCTATCCCGATTTTTATACCAAGCTCGTTTTCGATATACTCGTATATGGATCCCGCGCATATATCCCTTGTCAGCCGCGGGACAAACCTGCGCTTGAAATAGTCGGTATCAAATATCACAGCCTCACCGTCAATTTCCCGCACACGCTTTATTCTGTACACCTCCTCGCCTTCCTCGGCGTCAAGCCTGAAAGCGATATCCCCCTCCGCCTCTATTATGCTCAGATCCTCAACATGTGTCACAACATTCTTCCACTGCAGCTGCTTCGCCATCTCCTTAAACGAATTTATTCGCGAAATAGGAAAGTCAAACAGGTTCCTTTTCAGCACCACCGATTCCCTGCCGCGAGCCTTGCTTATATCCTTATTATTCTCAAGAAGCTGCATAGCCTTGCGCACCGTGTCTCTGGAAACATCAAAGCTCTCAGACATTTCCCGTTCTGACGGAAGCGAATCGCCTGGTTTCAGCACGCCGCTCTCTATCAGCTCATGGAAATGCTCATATATCTGCCTGTACTTACTTATCAAATTGATCACCGCCCCTTATACGTATAAATCTTTGATGATATTGTAGCATATATGCATAGTTTTGTCAAGCGGATAACTGCACAAAAAAAGAACGGTGCAGACTCGCATGAGCCCGCATCCGCTCTCTGTTCATATATTACAGTTCAACTATTGCCGTGTCGAACGGAGCTATTGTCATAGTCTTGTCTCCGCTCTCGGTCTTGACTGTAGTTGTCTGCTCGCTGTCAGCATTGTTTATAACAACAAGCTTCTTTCCGTCCGGATAGTAGCAGCACTCGGTGTAAGCGTTATCAGTCAGATAATTCTGATCGAGCGATTCGCCGGCCGCCGTAAGGATGAGGTTAAGGAGAGTTCTGTTGTTTATCTCGCCGTGCTTGAAGCTTGACATGTACACGCCCATACCCTTTCCGAACTTGTGCGTTGTTACCGTCGGAACTCCGTCACAAGCCATGAGCACCTTTGTATCGGCATCAGTGATATACGCGTTCATTCTCGGAGCTACAGCCGTACCCTCGCAGATAACATCGCTTTCCGCAACGTCAAACGAATACTTTCCGTGGCAGATCCTTGAGCCTGTATTCTCGCTCATTCCGAGTACATGAGCCATTCTGAAATATGTATCGTAGCCACATACAGCCGAAGGCTCGTTTACACCTATGAACGCACCGCCCTTTGCTACCCATTCGGTAAACATCGTAACGACCTCGTCATCCTTCCACTGCTCGCCGCCTGACCATGCACTGCCCGCAAAACCCGCGTTTATAACAACATCGTAATTGTCCAGCCCCTTCTCCTTGAGCTCGTCAAAGCAGATGAAATCAACGTCGAGCGGCATTCCCGAAAGTGCCTCTATAACGTTTATGAGGTCCACCTCGGGATGCTCGTGATAGTGACCCGAGCAGGTCCATGAGCGCAGCTTGCCCCAGAATGTGAGCACCGCAACTCTGGGCTTTAACACATACGGCTTGCCCGCATTGTGGAACTCCCTGATCATTCTGAACTCGTCCGAGATCTTCTCTATGTAATCCTGGAAATCCGGGAACGGTATAGTGAGCGAAAGATATCCGCCGAGACCTATCCTGTCTATCTTGTCACGCAGGAGCGCGCGTCTTACGTTCTTCCAATATCCCTTTGCCTCAAGTGTCGGATTTCCGCCCTCCATAAATGTCGGAGCACCGCCGAGACCTACCGGGAACAGATACGGATGCAGTCTGATCTCGTGTGTCTCAACAGCGTCAACGCCGGCGCAGAGTCTCGCCTCAAAGCCGTTGAATACGCACTTGATAAGTCCGTCAAAGCCGAAGTCCTTGAATCTCTTGCCCCACGGCTCAACGCCTACCCATGAATCGTCATAGAATACGTACGCCTTCTTGCCGTATGAGTGAACAAGGTCAACAAGCTTCTTTCCGAAATCAACTACGAAATCGTTTACGAACTCCATCCAGTCAAGCTTTGACTTTCCGCAGGTCATATGCGTTGCGTGGAGATCACCCTTGTTGATGAAATCCTCCGATGTGATCTTATAGCCGTACTTCTCCTCAAACTGCTTTAAGGCGAGCGGAGAAACGGTAAAATCATATGACGCCCAGTCCGAGAATCTTTCTCTGCAGCGCTCGTTCGAGCCCCAGATCCATACAAAGTTGTAGAACATCGACGTAAAACGTACAACCGTAGTTGCCGGATGTGTCTCACACCAGTTCTTCATCCAGTCCATCATATACTGCTGTGTCTCGGGATAACGAGGATCGATCTGCATGAGATGCTCCTTGTCCCAGTTGTTAGTTGTATGGTTGTACATCGAGATCTCTTCCCAGATCCTGTATGCAAGGAAGTTTACCGTGTACTTGTGCCACGGAGTGATGTTCTTAAGCGTAACAACACCGTCGGAGTATTCCCAGTCTGTGATCTCCTCGTTTGTCGTTCTGTCGAACACCTGCCAGTATGCCTTGGACTCCTCGGAATCGTTCACAGTGAACTGCTCGCTGAAGAAATCCTTCATAAGCTCTATCTTGAGCGTGGTGTCGTCAGCAACGACCGGATCTGTCATGAGGAATGTCTGCTGCAGCTTATCAAGGTTCTGCTTTGCCCACTCGTTATGGTCTCTTATTATACAGATCGTAGAATAGATACCGTAGCCCGCATTTATTATTTCGGGAGAGAGCTCCGTACCGTCACTGTCTCTTATAACGTCAGCCCCCCATTTTTCAGCCATCTGCAGTGTAAGCTCCTCGTAACCGCTTTCGCCCGGCAGCGTGAATCCGCCTTTTGTCTTTCCCATTTTAATTCCCTCTCTTTACCATTATTTGCCGTAAAAGGCATCTTGTCATTCCGCCGCGAAAACCGTGTCCGCGCGGCGGGCAAATTTATTCCTTTTTCTATTCTATCACAAAACCGAACACATGTAAACAGAAAAATGAATATTAACGTAATTTTAAACAAAAAAGCCATTCAATTTTGATATGCGATCAAATATTGCGCGAACGATGTTTAAAATCATTCAAAAGAGGTATATATAAAATAGCGGGATCTTCCCGACTTACATCATGCTGAGAGAGGTGAAGTATCATGATCATAACTATTGCAAGATGCTACGGGAGTGGCGGCAAGGAGATAGGCAAGCTGCTCGCAAAGTCGCTCGGTGTAAACTATTACGGGCGCGAGATACTCGAATCCGACAGCGGTGACGACGGGGATATCCTGTTCGGCTGCGACGAAAGCTTTCCGTCCTCGTCATTCAGCAAGGCGGACGAGCTTTTCAAAAAGCAATCCGATGCGATAAAGAAGATCGCTGCGCGCGAATCCTGCGTAATAGTCGGCAGATGCGCCGACTACGTGCTCAAGGACCGCGAAGACACCGTAAAGATATATCTCTACGCGCCGCAGCGCGCATGCATGCGGCGAATAATACGGCTCTACGAGCTCAACCCGGACGACGCGAAAAGCCTCATCCATACGATGAACAAGACGCGCGGCGACTATTATTACCACAACACCGGTCAGCTCTGGTCCGACCCGACGCACTATGACCTGTGCATAAACACGGCAGGCCTGGAGCAGAGTGAATGCGTGGAGCTTATAAAGGATTATTTGAAACTGAAAAAAATGATATAGAAAAAAGGATGCCGCGGCATCCTTTTTTCTATCATCAGTCGCTCACATCTCGTTCTCCGGTCTGAAAAATCCATCCCGGTCAGATGTTCCGCGAAATCTTATCGATGCGTAATCACTCACATTCCTGCCGGAATTGTGCTTGTATATCTCCCACTGATCATAATACGGCAGTCCTATATGCTTCAGGATATCATCGATATTCTGCCGCGTTTTCGGGACAACGCAGTCATCGAAATATGCGCGGACGCGGCGGTCATCCACCTCAGTATCGGTCCGAAGTATCCCGAACAGCCCGCGGGGATTGCCCTTTGCTCCTTTTCTGAGATAGGCATGAAATTGCTTTTTTTCGGTGTCGTATTCAAGACACCCGACCACCTCTTTATCCCTCCATATTATATCGTAAAGCTCTAACATGATCCATCCTCCAGCATATAAAATCCGCAGCCGCATCCCACCATTCATCCGGCAGGATGATATTATTCACACCGATACGCAGCTTTTCGTATTCCGCTTTTACCTCTGACAATATGCCGCTCACAACTTCCTTTTTAACATCTAACCTTATTGTCGGTTCATATATCTCCGACATCCTTGCGAACAGCCTTTCAGCCGATGAAAAGCCCTCCCGATACAGCGGCGAATTGCACAGGCAAAACGATGCCGCGCGTTTATAGTCGCGCATCATCCCTTTTATATCGTCATACAGCAGGGAATATCCGTTATCGTATATCTGAGCAAGCCTCATTGCGCCGTCATCATCCTGCAGCCACGCAACGTTTCCGTTGTGTCTGTCCTCATTCATGACAACAAGATCAAATGCAAGCATATTAATGAGATCCTTTCCGCCCACATATCTGCACAGATGCTCAAGATCAATATACTCGTCATTCTGTACATACAAGGTTTGAAGATAGACCATCGTCCTGCCCTCTCTGAAATCCGGCGAATCGGAAATGAGAGTCGTTATTCTTTTTCCGTATCGGACAACGTCAAGAACATCAAGGCACTGACTCGCCATATCCAGTCCCATTTTCGCACCGAGACGCGAGCATATCACCTCAACGACCGGCTCTATCCCCCAATATCCCGGGAAATCCCGCACCTGTATCCTGCCCGTCTTGACAAAATGCATCACACCGCCGTCGGAATATTCTGTTTTAAGGAGATTGCCCCTCGAATTGCTGTGCACCGAAAAGCTCTCGCCGTTCAAGTTCCGTTTCATACACTCAGCTCCGATACCTTTTATTGAGCTATTCTATCACATATCCGCGTCATATGCAACAATAATGATCAATATACATACAAGTTCAGATCAAATTCAGTGTTAAGCATCCCGACCGCCCCGGGTCTTATCGCCTGCGGTCCGTATGAGGCTATAGCCATGTCGCCTCCCGACGCCTCCACCTCAAAGGTTTGGTATTCGGACGATATCGTCCACAGCGTTACATATCCGCCCGCCTTGCGCACAGATACGAGATGCATATTCGAATCTGCCGGTTCGTTTTTGAATTTCACGAACATGAACGTGTAATTGTCTGTCTCGCACCGCGAAACTATATCGTACTCCTCGGTGTTCTCAAACCTCGCCATCGTCTCGTCATACGGCACGAGCTCGGCGGGCTTTAGCGGCGCGGCAAGCGCATTGATCCTGTCATACTCCATCTGTCTCACGGACAACAGGCTGCCGTCCGATATATCGGGGTATACGCACACAAGCCCCACCTCTGTCCTGCTGCCGTCCAGCTCAAAATACAGCGGCTCGATCAGATACATCATATCCTGATATCTTTCATCTGATAACGAAACGTCCATTAACCGCCCGTAGCTGCTGTCGGGCCGGTATGCCGCGGTTATTACGTTATCGGTGCAGCTGAAATCAATAAAGTGTGAAAGCCCGTCATAGTCATAGTTAGACATGAACGCATCGAGTGTCACCGTCCTCGTATCGTTATCCCATGTGAAATTGCACAGATATTTCGTGTAGCCATACTCCTCGTTCGGGCTTGTTCCGTCCGGTGTGCCGAGATCTTCAATGACCACCGCCGTCTTCCCGCCTATGTTATACCCCGGCACCTCGTGGCCGTTGAATATAACCTTTATATCGGTCTCGTATATATTCCCCACTACCTCGCCCACACTGCCGCGCTCAACGGTGACATCGCCGACATTGGTATTTGAGCCGGTCTGCACATACAGCGTCCTTTCGCTGTCGTTGTACATATGATTGAATCCGTAGCCGCCGGTGTCCAGCTCCTCTGCGATCACCGCCGTCCTGCCGCCGATATTATACGACGTCATAGGCTCGCCGTTTACAACGGCAAGTATGTCGGTGGAATATATCTCCCCTGCCACATCACCCACCGCCGCATGAGCCGCGACCGGCGCAGCCGACGCAAGCACTGCAAGTATGCCGATACATAGTAGCTTCTTCATGATCATTTACCTCCCTTGCCGCATCCGCCGCGGCTGTGATTTATTATTATACTAGATATATACCGCATTATCTCTTGCCGTAAACACTCATTTGAAAACCTTTTTCTCGCACATTATCACTTTTGACATTAAAGGCAACCTATGATAAAATTATATCATCAGATACAATTTTAAATATTTTGCATGGAGGTGCTGCGTATGGAGTACGTTGTTAAATTCGTTTGGGATGACGATGCAAATGTGTGGATTGCGACCAGCAATGATATACCTGGATTGATTTTGGAGTCCGGATCATTTGATGCTCTTTTGGAGCGCGTGCGCTTTGCCGTCCCGGAACTTCTTTCATTAAATGGTATCAGTGATTCACCTCTTTCATTGGAATTTGTTTCAGAACGTCATGAAAGGATAGCTTTGTAATGGCAGAATACGAGAAAAAAGTGCGCAAGCTGTTAGCACAGTATGATTGCGTTTTTGTTCGTCGCGGCAAAGGTGATCATGATATTTGGTACAGTCCAATAACAAAGCGGCATATCACCGTTGACACCAAAATAAATATGCCTCGTCAAAAAATGAGTCTGTTGAAAAATCCATGTATTATCCTCCTTCAAAGAAAAAGACACGCACCTCAAAAGCCATGGCTCTGTTGTGCGCGTCTTGTTTATCATCTCATTATTATATCTTCTCTTGCGGGACCGTTCGAAACTATCTTGATAGGCACCTCAAGTTCCTTCTCGATGAACTCAATGTAATTCCTGCAGTTCTCCGGAAGATCCTCGTACTTCTTTATGCCGCGTATATCTGTCTTCCATCCGGGAAGGACCTTGTATACCGGCTTTGCCTTTTCAAGCTTTCCGGTGGTCGGGAAGTCTCTTGTTACCTCGCCGTCTACATCATAGCCTATGCATACGGGTATCTCGTCAAGGTAGCCGAGCACGTCAAGCACTGTGAATGCGACCGCTGTCGTTCCCTGTACGCGGCAGCCGTAGCGCGATGCCACGCAGTCGAACCAGCCCATTCTTCTCGGTCTGCCGGTCGTTGCGCCGTACTCGCCGCCGTCTCCGCCGCGGCGTCTTAACTCGTCCGCCTCGTCGCCGAATATCTCCGACACGAACGCTCCCGCGCCCACTGCCGAGGAATATGCCTTTACGACCGTGATTATCTCCTTTATCTCATACGGCGGTACACCCGCGCCTACAGCTCCGTAGCCGGCAAGCGTCGATGACGAGGTCGTCATCGGGTATATGCCGAAATCGGGATCCTTCAGCGATCCGAGCTGACCCTCCAAAAGGATAGTCTTGCCCTCTTTTATCGCATTATGGATATACTGCACCGAATCTATAACATACGGCTTTATCATCTCGCCGTATTCCCTGCACGTTTTATAGAGCTCGTCATGATCTATGAGCGGCTTGTGATAGATATGCTCGAGCATAAGGTTCTTTACCTCAAGCACATTCTTTATCTTCTCCATGAGTCTGTCCTCCTCGAACAGCTCCCATACCTGGAAACCGATCTTGGAGAACTTGTCCGAGAAGAACGGAGCTATTCCCGACTTTGTTGAACCGAACTGCCTGTCCGAAAGACGCTCCTCCTCATACTGATCGAACAGTCTGTGGTACGGCAGCAATACCTGAGCCCTCTCCGAGACCACTATGTTCGGGCGCGGCACACCCTTTGACACGACGTCCTCGATCTCATGGATGAGCTGAGGAATATCGAGAGCGACTCCGTTGCCTATCATGTTCGTAACATTGCTGTTGAACGAACCGGACGGCAGAAGATGGAGCGCGAATTTACCGTACTCGTTTACGATCGTATGACCCGCGTTGGCACCGCCCTGAAAGCGGATAACTATATCAGCGTCAGCCGCGAGCATGTCCGTTATCTTACCCTTGCCTTCGTCTCCCCAGCAAGCGCCTACTACTGCTTTTACCATTTATATCAATCCTTTCATCCGTTGTCAGACGTTGATCTCGACCTGTATTCCCAGAAGATCCTTATTCTTCTCAAGCGCGGGATATACATATTCGTTCAGGAAGTCCGTGACCTGCTCGGGCGAACGGCCCACGAAATTCTCGGGCTTCATAACGGCGTTTATCTCGTCAAGCGTGAGCCCGAACGACTCATCCGCCGCAATAAGCTCGGCAAGATTGTTATCCTTGCCCTCGACCTTGACGGTCCTGCCCGCCTCCATCGAATACTGTCTTATCTTTTCATGCAGCTCCTGACGGTCTCCGCCCTTCTTTACCGCATCCATCATGATGTTCTCGGTAGCCATGAACGGTATCTCAGCCATGAACTGCTTTGTTATTACCTTATCGTATACAACAAGTCCGTCAACGACATTAATGTAGAGACTAAGTATCGCATCCGTTGCAAGGAACGCCTCCGGCACGCTTATGCGCTTGTTCGCGCTGTCGTCAAGCGTCCTTTCGAACCACTGTGTCGACGCGGTTATAGCCGGGTTCAGAGCGTCCACTATAACATATCTTGCGAGCGAGCCTATACGCTCCGAACGCATCGGGTTTCTCTTGTATGCCATAGCGGAAGAACCGATCTGTGACTTCTCAAACGGCTCCTCGATCTGCTTCAAGTGCTGCAGAAGTCTTATATCATTCGAGAACTTGTAAGCGCTCTGCGCTATCGAGCTCAAAACGTTGAGCATCTGCGAATCGAGCTTTCTCGGATAGGTCTGTCCGCTCACCGGGAATGTCGAGTCATAGCCCATCTTCGCCGCTATCTTTCTGTCAAGCTCACGGCACTTCTCGTGATCGCCGTCAAAGAGCTCCAAAAAGCTTGCCTGCGTTCCGGTCGTGCCCTTGCAGCCAAGGAGCTTCGCCTTTGAGAGCTGATAATCTATATCCTCAAGATCCATCATGAGGTCCTGGAGCCAAAGCGTTGCGCGCTTTCCGACAGTAGTCGGCTGAGCGGGCTGGAAATGCGTGAACGCGAGACAGGGCAGATCCTTGTACTTATCCGCGAATTTCGCAAGCTCTCCTATAAGGCATACAAGCTCTTTCTTTATGAGCTGCATTGCCTCTGTCATGATTATGATATCCGTATTGTCGCCCACATAACAGCTCGTTGCGCCGAGGTGTATGATAGGCTTCGCCTTCGGGCACTGCACGCCGTATGCATATACATGTGACATAACGTCATGGCGCACCTCTTTTTCACGCGCCCTTGCCACATCGTAATTTATATCGTAGATATGCTCCTTCATCTCGGCGATCTGCTCGTCCGTGATGCCCAAGCCCAGCTCCTGCTCACTCTCAGCAAGAGCGATCCACAGCTTGCGCCATGTGGAGAATTTCTTGTCGGGTGAGAAGATGTACTGCATCTCCTTAGAGGCATATCTCGAATTTAACGGGCTTTCGTATGTATCGTTAGCCATCGTGTTTCTCCTTCTTCATTTTATTCCGTCCTATGAGGCTGCAAGAAAATTTCGCAGATCGTGCGCTTGAAAACGCGTAGTGTACTCACTGTACATGAGCGTTTGAAAGCGTGCAAGATGCGGAATTTGATTCAGCCTCATATAAGATTCATTCTTTTTGCGACTTCAATGTACGCTTCCTCTACATCGCCGAGATCGCGTCTGAAACGGTCCTTGTCAAGCTTTGCGTGAGTTGTCGCATCCCAGAGACGGCATGTGTCGGGCGAGATCTCGTCTGCAAGGATGATCGTGCCGTCGGGAGTCTTGCCGAACTCGATCTTGAAGTCAACAAGCTCGATATTGATCTTTGCAAAATAATTCTTCAAAAACTCGTTTACCTTGAAAGTGAGGTCAGCGATGGTATCGAGATCCTCCTTTGTAGCCGCGCCGATAGCGGTGATCTGGTAATCGTTTATCATAGGATCGTCAAGCGCGTCATCCTTGAGGCAGTATTCGAGAGTGGCATTCTTAAGCTCCGTACCCTCCTCTACACCGAAACGCTTTGAAAAGCTGCCCGCTGCGATATTTCTGATGATGACCTCAAGCGGTATTATCTTTACCTTCTTAACGACCGTCTCACGATCGGAAATTTCCTCAACGAAATGTGTCGGGATGCCTTCCTTTTCCATGAGCGACATCAGATAGTTGGACATCTTATTGTTTATAACACCCTTGCCGGCAATAGAACCCTTCTTCTTTCCGTTAAAGGCTGTCGCGTCATCCTTATAGTCAACGATATAAAGATTCTCGTCGTCCGTCTTATAAACCTTCTTAGCCTTGCCCTCATAGAGCATTTCTCTTTTTTCCATTTCAGTCATTCCTTTCAATAATCATCCGTTTCCGAAGCCTCCGCCCCAGCATGGGCAAAGAAAGCCGGCCGGACACGGTCATCAAAACACTACATTCTATATTATATATCAAAACACAAGCAAAATCAAGAAAAATTTTAAAACTTCTTTACGTAATCGGCGAAATGTGATAAAATAGATATATACAGACAAAAAAACAGACTTTTTTTAGAAACGTACAACAAATAAACAGGAGAAAACGCCATGATATATTCCGAAAACATAGACAAGATCTGCGCCTACTGCCGCCACGCCGAGCCGACCGCCCCCGACGCGGAAAGGACGCAGTGCGCGCTGTACAAAAAAGAGGTCGGCAAGACCGACCCCGCATGCGGCAAGTACATCTACGACATATTCAAGCGCCCCGTGCGGCGGAAGAAGCGGTTAAAGACCGACTTCTCCGCCGAGGACTTTAAGCTGTGAGGGGGGGATGTCTTAATAACATCCACTCCACGTATTTCAGCGTCTGTTCAATTCTTCATCGCACTATCGTTTTCTCAAAAGCAGAATCTAACGGAATCATATTCTCCATTGAATCCCACATGAACAATTTAAACACAAATCCTTCCGGCAATCCTCCACAATCAAATGTCATATTTACAACATTCTCGTTTTGCGGCAGTGCTTGCTCTGATGGCATAAGCTTAAGTAATTCGCCGCTGTCCGCGTCATACGCCGCCATGACAAAAACAGAATCAGTTTCAGAATCGGTATTATTCACAGTCCTTACGCTTAATTCAAGCTGACCGTTTTCGCTGTTATAACTGTCCTCTAAAACATCAAAGTTGTAATCCGGTACAGTATTGTCCCAAACAGCTATGATCTATCGTGTCGAAATATTTCTATATGTCTAGGTCAATTATTCATTCCTCTATCCCTTATTAAGATATTCAAGCGCTTTCTTCATAGCACCATGACAATCTCTGTTTGGTCTGAACCCATATGAGTTCTTACTGAATATCCGTTCGTACTTCCACATCAATCGCTACGCGACCGACTGCTATATTACTATGTCTGGCTTGATTAACTTTTAGATTTGAATGATCATCACAGAAACACAGATGAATTAATTCATATCCCTTAATGTGTTATATGTCTTGAAAATGTCATATGAATTTTTGAGGCAGTCCATCATATTCTGTGCAGTCATTTCATCTATATTAAAGAACAGTTCTGATATAGTTACGCCCACCAATTGCAAATATTCCTTGACGGCTTTTTTCCCAACATTATCAATTATAGCTATAGTAACTCCTTGTTTAAAATCATCAAAAATTGCCGAAGAAAATTCAGGATCCGTGGTAAAGGTATATAAATTCCCCTTGTATCTCACCGAGATGTTAACCACGTTTTGATTACCTATCTCGATACTGCTTGCATTCATAGAAAAAGATATTGTTATATCCTGTTTTTTCCCTACATTGTTAACGGTTTTATATGTATATTCGATGTTATCTTCATCAACAGAAACATAACGTATCCCTGTTAATCCCGATTTTGTTTTTGTACCATAATCGATAAAAGCTCTTAATACGCTCGTGTATAGGAACCCCTTTTCAGATTCTTCTAATTTTTCAACACCGGTCATGACCAGTTTGTCACCGTAGAAAAATTGGTTGAGCCAACTCCAGTCATTGCATATGAATTTGCCTTTTACAATAGGCTTACTACGCTTGGT
>DVNB01000067.1 GCA_018714695.1 Candidatus Ornithomonoglobus merdipullorum
CGACTCCAGAGCATGAGCCGTCAGGGATCGCCTGCAACAGCTACAAAATGTATATGGATGATGTTGAACTTGTTTCGAGGCTCGGGCACAAGGCGTTTCGGACGTCTGTTGAGTGGTCAAGGATACAGCCGGATGAGCATACTTTTTCCGAAGAAGCGGCAGACCATTACATAAGATTTTTTGCGGCACTCAAGGAACGCGGGATAAAGGTGTTTTGTACATTAGTGCACTTCACTCTTCCCTTATGGTTTGAGGAAAAGGGCGGCTTTGCAAAAGAAGAAAATCTGATCTATTTCGGGAAGTATCTCGATTATATAATACCGAGGGTCGCGCCATATGTGGATTTTTATAATGTATGGAATGAGCTTAACAACAAGGAAAATAAACTCATGACTTTAAAGTTTCATGCGTTGGGTTATCACACAATAAAACGGTATACATCAGCTCCCGTATCGTCTGCGATGGCATTTATAAATTTTATGCCGTTCAGACCCAACAACAGGATGGATATCGCCGCGGCAAAATACATGGACGCGCAGACAAACGAATATTTCTTACACGCTATGCGCACGGGAGAAGCGATACAGATAGGCGAGGACGGTTATTTTTCCGAAGATATAAAAAACACGGTCGACTTCTGGTCGATAAATATGTATACGAGAACGCTTGTCGACTCAAGGCGCAGCGGAGGGAACGCTTCATATTATCATAAGAAGCTGAAGCTTATAGATATGGATTTTTATCTTGAGGAATTTTATCCGGAGTGCATGATAAATAACCTTACGAGACTGATGGACAAGTCGGTGTACATAACGGAAAACGGTGTTGCGTGCAAGGATGACAGATTCAGGATAGTATACATGCTGCTGTACATGTCGGCGCTCGGGCAGTGCATCGATATGGGCGTTGATGTGAAAGGATTCCTGTACTGGTCGCTGCTCGATAATTACGAATGGCGCTCGTATATACCGGCGTTCGGACTTTGCAGTGTTGACAGACAGAGTGGAACATTCAAAAGGACGCCGAAAAATTCGGCTTGGATGTATAAAGAGATAATTGAAAAGAACGGCTTTGATCAAGAGCTTATAAGGAAATATATACACGAGCTTCCGTCATTGGGGCTTTGACGGCCAATGTGGGCTGATAATCATCAGGTCAATTTTATTGTTAATAATAAAAACAAACAAGTTAATAATAAAAATAAATAAAAGAAAGGAAGAAAAATTATGAAAAAGAGAATTTTATCGGCAGTGCTTGCGTGTGTGATGACAGCGGCATCGGCGGCTGCGCTTTCCGGCTGCAGCGGAGGAGACCAAGACAGCGGCGGAGAGGTCACGATATCCGTGGGAAGCTTGCCGTCACAGGAGACGGAACCTGAGAGATATCAGGTATATCTCGACTACATTGAAAAGTATGAGGAGATGTATCCGGGAAGAAAGGTCGAGATCGACACGTCAAACATGGATGACATGGATCAGATAATGGTCAACGGCGCCGCCGGACTTTTGCCGAATCTTTTCAGAGTGCCTTACACGAACATGCAGCTTATGATAGAAAACGGCTATGCAAGGGATATTACATCGATCATGCAGGAGCGCGGCTATGACACAACGCTGCGTCCCGAGTTGCTTGATATGGTAAGCGATGACGGCGGTAATTATTACGGTGTGCCGGCGAGCGGATACATGATGGGTATGATGTACAACATGAACCTGTTTGAGCAGGCGGGACTTGTTAATGAAGACGGAACGATAGATGTGCCGCAGACGTTTGACGAGGTAGCCGAGACTGCGCAGATCATAACAGAAAAAACCGGCAAGCCGGGATTTGCCATCCAGGCAAAGGACAGAGAATGCGGTTGGACGTTTATGAACATTGCTTGGAACTACGGTGTTAATTTCATGGAGGAAGGCGCTGACGGAAAATATACCGCGACATTCGATTCACCGGAAATGATTTCGGCTCTTGAGTGGCTGAAAGATATGAAGTGGAACCGGAAAGCAATGCCGGAAAATATGCTGATAGACAGAACAGAGATAATAAAGCTGTTCGCAACGGATCAGCTCGGTATGCTTATCTGCGCAGAGGACTTCCTGCCCAGACCGACAAAAGAATATGAAATGGATAAGAACAAGGTCGCGTCATCGGCAATGCCGGCGGGACCTAACAGAAGATATTCGCTTATAGGCGGAACGGTATTTGTGGTATCGCCCGAAACGACGGACGAGCAGCTCGAAGCTATCTTTGACTGGATAGACCTTATAGGCTACGCTCCCGAAATATCTCAGGAGGCACAGGACAACACAAAGAAGGATCTTGAAGCGAGAGTCGCAAACGACGATCTTATAATACCGGCGTCGTTCAGCGTATTCGCAGATCCAGAAAGACAGAAAGTGATCGATGAACTATACGCTCCTTATATAAACGTTGATACAAAGATCATGCCGGGACTCGGTTCGGATGAGGTCACAATGCACATGGAAGAGCCGGAGGACTCGCAGCAGCTGTATCAGGTTATAACTAATATAATACAGGAGATACTCCAGAATGAGAATGCTGATATCCCTGCTCTTGTAAAACAAGGACAGGAAAACTTCCAGAAAGACAGTCTTGATAAATAACTCTCTCAGTGTTGCGGAGTGTATGAGAGAAGCTTCCGTACACTCCGTAACGCTCTCTCTTTGACGGAGGTAGAATTGATGAAAATTACAAGAAGTGTTGATTTAAAAAACAGAGGCAGAGGCAATGCGTTTGTGAGATGGATAAAAAAAGACGGTCCGGCATGGCTCATAATGATGCCGTTTCTTATAACCGGTATCGTGTTTTGCTGGGAGCCGCTGCTTTCCGGAATAAGGATCTCATTTTTCGAGACCCGCGGTTTTGAGACCACAGAGTTTGTGGGATTTCAAAATTATATAGATGTTATAACAGATTCGGTATTTCTTACGGCGTTGAAAAACACATTTATTTATACATTGTGGTCAATAATTCTCGGTTTGTTTACACCGGTATTTATATCGCTCGTTCTTAACGAGCTTGTTCATGCGAAATCATTTTTTAGATTTGCGACATATTTTCCGTGTATAGTGCCCGGTGTTGTAACATCGGTAATGTGGCTGCTCATGTTTTACCCGGGAGACGGCGGCGTTCTTAACTATATAAGAAGCTTTATGGGATTGCCGGCACTCCAATGGCTGAATGACCCGAGCATGACGATAATGCTTATCGTTGTGACAATGACATGGGGCGGGGCAGGCTCTACGGCTATATTGTATCTTGCAGATCTGCAGTCGGTAAATACAGATCTGTATGAGGCTGTTTCCCTTGACGGCGGAGGAATATGGAGGAAATTCATCCATATAACGCTGCCGCACATGTCAGGAATGATAAAAATGATGTTCGTTATGCAGATAATCAGCGTATTCCAAGTATTCCAGCAGCCGCTCACAATGACCGGCGGCGGACCGAACAATGCATCGACAACGCTGGCGATGGTATCTTACGATTACGCTTTTTCGACAGTCGAGATGGGCAAGTCGACTGCGACAAGCGTGATCATGGCTCTGATGCTGCTCGTGTTTACTGTATTGTACATGCGAATAAAGAGCCACAATATGGATGAATAGGAGGCGCGGTAAATGAAGAAAAAAAGAAGAGTGTCGAGGGCCGGCATAATAAGCGAGATAGACTACAAACAGCCTTCCGGAAAGGCGCTGTACTGGATCCTGTTCGCGGTGATGATAGTTATAGCATTCGTTGCGATGGCGCCTCCGGTGTGGGTAATGCTTTCGTCCGTTAAGGATATAAAGGAATTTTATCAGATCCCGCCCACGCTTCTGCCGCATAGCTTTGACTTTTCAAAGATAGCGGAGGCATGGCAGACTCTTGACTTTGCAAGATATTATTTTAATACGCTTATAGTAACAGCCGGATCAATAGTTGTAAGGATAATATTCAACGGTCTTGCGGGTTATGCCATGTCAAAGCTCAAGCCCAAGGGCTGGAAGATAATATTCGGGCTTACGCTGGGTTCAATGATGATACCGGCGCAGGTAAGTATGATACCGGTATATCTAAACGTGGTGAAACTGAACATGCTGAACTCATTTTTACCGCTTATACTTATGGTGGGATTCAATGCGTACAGCGCGATAATCTTCAAGAGCTTTTTTGACGGGATACCGTCATCGCTTATGGAAGCGGCACAGATAGACGGATGTTCCACTATAGGAATCTTTTTTAAGATAATAGTGCCGCTGTCAAAACCTGTAATTGCAACTATAGCGATCATGGCGTTTACAACGGCGTGGGGTGATTTTCTTATGCCATTGCTTATATTGAAGGACAAGAGCCTGCAGACAATAATGCTTGCGGTCTACACGCTGCAGGGTTCGCTGCCTCAGGACCAGATAATGGTCATACTGACATTTGCAATAATACCGCCGGCAATAATTTTCATAATATTCCAGAGAAATATTATGCAGGGAATGACTATGAGCGGTATAAAGGGTTGATGACCGAGTTTAAAGATAAGGAGACGGAGGACACATATGAGAAAAAAAGTTCTTTCGCTTATTTTATCATTCTGCATGGTATCGGGAACGATACCCGCGTTATCTGCGGCGCATGCCGCAGATAACGTCGGATATGCCGAATATGTGTTCGGCGATACGGACAGCAGCATAAATGTTGAGGGCATAGATGTAAATAACAGGGTCATAGTTGAAAAGGGCGGAAAAAAAGCTCTTCAGAGGACTACCGCAGAGGAGGAACTGTATATTTATATGAAGCTTGACGACAGCTTCAGAGACCCTCTCGGTCAGCCCGTGCATATCACGGTCGAATATTTCGACGAGGGCGGCGGTTGCTTCACCCTGGCTTACGACGGCACGAATAACAATTACGGAAACGGCGGGCATACAAACTCACCGGACATAGTGCGCATGCAGAACACCGGAGAATGGAAAACCTTTGATTTTTATATAGAGGATATAGTTTTTGAGCACGATTATTATTTCGGATATGATTTCAGGATAGGACTGTGGTCCGAGACCATGGGACGCTCGCTTGAAAACGTATACATACATTCCATTAAAATAGAAGCGGTGCAGCCCAAGGATCTCCTGGCCGGAGAAGTGTCGTCATCATATCTGGGAAATATTTTCGGTCCAGATGAAAGCAAGATGCTGACATTCAATATCCAAAACAGGACCTCAGCCGAATTCAGCGGAAATGTTGAATACATTGTGAGGAATTTTGACGGCGCGGAGGTTTTGAGAAAATCGGAGCAACTGAGCGTTGCGCCGCATGAAAACAAAAACCATGGTGCATCGTTTAATGAGATAGACAAATTCGGAATATATACAATAGAAGCGGCATACAGTCTTGAGGGAACGGTAGACGGCGAGAATCACGTGTACGAGGACTCTCAGACAGGTGATTTTTCGTATGTGAACAAAGTCCCGTCCGATATAAAAAATGAAAAAGTAAACGTTGCAACGCACGGTACGTGGTACGGCTATAACGAGGCTGCGCAGGCGGCTGACTGGCTCGGCGTAGGCAGCGTGCGCGATGAGATACGGTGGCGGTACGTTGAACAGGAAAAAGACAAACTGTCGGTACCGCAGGAGAACGCCGCGTATGTGAACGCCGTAAAAAACAACGGCATGAATTTCTTTATGCTGCTTGCATACGGCAACTATCTCTATGACGGGGGCGAAGCAAGCGCGCAGATGGTCGCTCCGGAGACGGAGGAACAGCTTGACGGCTGGGAACGATATTGCGGCTTTATTGCCGAAACGTACAAGGACTACTTCAATGAATTTGAAGTTTGGAACGAGTACAACATAAACGGATTCAACAATAAGAACGCGAGCCCGGAAAACTACGTGGAAATGGCAAAAAGGGCGGCGAGAGCCGTTAAAGAACATATTCCGGACGCAAAAATATTCGGCGGAGGACTGGCGGGAGCTGACGCAAGTTATCTTAGGCGTTTGCTTGAAGCGGGTCTTTATGAATACGTGGACGGTTTTTCGTGCCATCCGTACGACTGGAGCGGCGAGTTCCGGAATCAAAAATTCATCGACGATATGAGATCGTTCAGAAACACGATAAATGAATACGGAGATGATGATAAGCTTATATATATGACGGAGCTTGGGATAAATGACGGTACGGAAGCGGATACGGGCGTGAGCACGATCGAAAAGGCTTCGATGGTTATCCAGGCGTATTCGCTCATGGTCGGCGAAGATCTTGCCGACAAATGGTGGTGGTACGATCTTATAAAAAGTTCCGCGAACGTAACGGATCAGGAGACTAATTTCGGTCTTATAAAAACCGGGTACAATGCTGACGGCGAAACGGCATATGCGGCTACTCCGGCATACGCGGTTATGGCGGGCATGAACTATATGCTTACGGACGCCGAAGTGACGGGGAACGTTGTTTACGAGGATTCCGAAATGCGCGCGTACAGATTCAGATCACGTTTCGGTGATGATATAGCTACGGCATGGTCAACGATCGGAGACAGGAACATAAACCTCAGACTCGGCTGCAATGAGGTGGAAGTGTATGATATGTACACAAACCTCATAGGTACGGCAAAGAGTGAGAACGGCGAGTATACGTTTACGGTTGGAAACGAGCCGATCTACATAAAGGGCAGTTTCACGGATTTTTCAAGGATAGACGGCGAAACGCTCATAAATTCGGATTTTCAGAGCTGTGAAGATAACAGTGAGATAACAGTTGACGCAGATGCTGACGGTTGGTATCTGAAAAGGGAGGATCCGGAGGCCGACACGGGCACGGCGTCGGTTATAAACGAGGACGGCAACAAGCTCATAAAAATGACCGGCAATGGCGTTAGGGTCGAAAGGAGCGCGGGAAAGGAATACACAAGCGGAACTGTAAGTTTTACATATAAATTAAAGCGTTCCGGACTTGGTACGGGCTACGCATTCTTAAACGGCAGCAGCCAGTATTATGCGCCGAGCCTCCATGGCGATACGGCAAAACTCGGAAAATATCCGCCGTGGGAGGAGGACAAATACAAGCCCGCTGTATATGCCGATAAAGTAACTGCAATGACAATCCAACCGGACACATGGTATACGGTAACCGGCACGATCGACCTTGACAACGATAAGATAGCAATGATAATCCAGGATCCGTGGACGACGGCGAGAGTCGTAAACGACAATTACGACGGCAGCTTCAACAGAGTGCAGTTCTGCAGCGGCTGGGAAGGCTATGATATGTACGTTGACGATGTTGTAATAAAATATTACGGTTCGGGAAAAACGCAGGTGGTAACAGAGGTAGATCTGCCGTTTACGGAAACTTTTGAAAGCTATTCCGATATGGACGATATGAGATACAACTGGAATGTGTATTCCGAGGGCGGAAGCTCTGCAAACACGGAGCAGCCGCAGATCGTTGACGATAACGGAAACAAGGTATTTTATCTGGGCTTTTCGAAAGGACCGGACAACACATGTGCGAAGACGATGTTCAGCGGCAAAGTCACGAACGGTAAAGTAACGGCGGAGTTCGATATCAAACCGAGCGATAAACTGGCAACGCATATTTACTTTAACGGAACGCGTGAAGGCGGGGACCCGGGTGTGAGCGCGATGTCGATACTGTATTTTGTAAACGGCAAGGCACGCGCGATGTCAAACAGCGAAAACAACGGCACAGAGCTCGGAAGTTTCTCGCCGGATACGTGGTATCACTGCACTGCGGAAGCGGATGTTTCAACCGGCGTGATGACGGTTAAAGTTGACGACGGGAATGGGAACGTATATGAAACTTCGGGCGTGTACAGTGAACTGAGAGATATGAAATTTGTGTCGATCGAAGGCTTTACGCTCCAGGAATGGGGCGCGTCTGAAAACGGCGGTTCGTATTTCGATAACGTTGTAATCAGGAAAGCGGCAAAGAAACCATCGCTGTCTCTGCATAGTTTGTCGTTTGTAAACGGCGGAACGGTAACATCTTCAAGAAACGATGTACCGGCGGAAACCGAAAAAATACTTATAGATTTCGGGACTGAAATGGATGCTGAAACGCTGTCGGATATTGTGATAAAAGACAGATCCGGAAACACAGTTCCGTATTCGGCGGAAACGGACGGAACAAAAGCGGTGCTTACGCTCGGCGGCAGTCTCAGACCCGGTACGGAATACACTGTTTCGATACCGAAAAGCGCCGCGAATACGGACGGTGTGCAGCTGGGCAGAGATCAGGATATTTCATTTACAACAGCTTCTGCGGAGCCAGAGGAATCCGAGAAACCGGATGAGCCGGCAGGCTTTTCCGGAGAGATCGTATCGGTGAGGGCGAACGGCAGCGAGGTAACGCAGCTTTCGCAGCTGGAGAGTGGAGATGTTTTTGAGGTATCGGCGGAGATCACGAATGAAAGCTCCAAGCCCGAAGATGCGGTATTGATCTGCGCGTTCTATGACGGCAGCGGTGCTTTGCTGAATGTATCGTTTGAAAGCATTGAAGCGGCGCCTTCGCAGAAAACGGAGGGAACGGCGCGGTTTACGGCTGAGGATACCGAAAACGCAGTGAAAATGCAGCTCATGCTTTGGGACGGCTTTGGATCGGCTGTGCCGATAGGCAATATGCTGACACTAGGCAAATAACTCTTTATGAGACGTATGAAAGGAGAGAGACGCCTGCAATGAAAGCAAAAACAACAATCATGAGGATATTCTCTATATTCCTCATACTGACAATGCTGCTGGGCATGACATCGTCTGTCGGATTCGCCGCGGAAAATGAAGACGAGAACCATGCTTATTACAGCTTTGAAAACAGGAGAAACAGTGAAAATGTTACAAGCGTAAGGGCAACGGATGCGACATATGTCGAAAAGGACGGAAAGCTTGCCCTAGAAAGAACAACTTTGGAAGCCGAGCTTTACATTTCGGTAAAGCTTGACGACTGCTTCACCAACGAGGAGGGGCAGCCCGTTATCATATCGGTCGAATATTTCGATGAAGGCGAGGGAATGTTCACGATCGCCTACAGCGGAACGAACAACACGATAAACGGCAGGCATACAAACGTCGAAGATATAGTTTATCTTGAAAATACCGGTGAATGGAAAACACATGAGTTCTATATAGAGGACATCACCTTCGATCACAGTTATTACGACGGCTATGACTTTCGAATAGGTCTGTGGTCAGAGTCTATGGGGCGTTCTGTTGAAAACGTTTATATTCATTCGTTCACGGTAGAGAAAGTTCCTCCTAAGGATATGGTTCTCGGCGGGATCGAGTCGGAATACGTGGGAAACATATTCGGCCCCGGCGAGGACAAGCAGCTCACCATGGACGTGGACAACAGAACCGAAAGCGAGTTCACGGGAACGGTCGACTACACGGTAAGGGATTTTTACGGAATGGAGCTGTTCACCAAAACAGAGGATGTAAAAATAGCCCCGGCGGAGGCGGCTGCGGTCAATTTCGATATGAATGAGATCGATAAGTTCGGCGTGTATACACTGGAAACGGCGTATAACTTAAAAGGCACCGTAAACGGCGAGGAGCACACGTTCACTGATGTGCAGACGGGTGATTTCTCGTATGTCAATAAAGTCCCGCACGAACTGAAGAACAGCCGGATGAATATCGGCGCTCACGGCACATGGTACGACATGGAGGAGACCGCGATATTGGCAGACTGGCTCGGATCTGAAAGTATCCGTGATGAGATAAGATGGAGATACGTTGAACAGGAGAAAGGCAGCTTATCCATACCGGCAGACAACAGGGAATTTACAGGATATGTTAAAGAAAAAGATCTGAAAACGCTCCAGATCCTTGCTTACGGCAACTGGCTCTACGACGGCGGAACGGCAAGCAATCAGATGGTAGCGCCCGAGACTGAGGAACAGCTTGACGCATGGGAGCGTTACTGCGGATTCATTGCCGAATATCATAAAAATATGGACCTGTCAAAGGAATTTGAGGTCTGGAACGAGTATAACATAACAGCGTTCAACAGCAATGAAGCAAGCGCCGAAAACTATGTTGAAATGACAAAGCGCGCAAACAGAGCGGTCAAAGCGCAGATACCGGACGCGAAAATCATCGGCGGCGGCTTTGCCGGAACGGCGGTCGATTATCTCAAGAACCTGCTTTCGCTCGGGATATACGATTACGTTGACGGTTTCTCATGTCATCCGTACGACTGGAGCGGCGATTTCAGGAATGAAACATTTGTGGCAGGCATGAACCAATTCAATGATGCGATAGACGAATACGGCGGCAATAAGCTCATATATCTGACGGAGCTCGGTATAAACGACGGTACGAAAGCCGATACGGGTGTTCCGACAATGGAAAAAGCCTCGATGATCATTCAGGCGTATTCGCTCATGGTCGGCGAAGATCTTGCCGACAAATGGTGGTGGTACGACATTATAAAGGACTCGGCAAATACGACCGACCAGGAATCAAACTTCGGTCTTGTGAAAGCGCAGTCGGCAGTAAAAGGCGAAACAAAATATGCGGCAACTCCCGCTTATGTTGTTATGACGAATATGAACTGCGAGCTGACCGGCGCGACACCGAACGGAAGCATCCTTTATGATGAAGATCCGGAGCTTCGCGCATACCGCTTCAAAACACGCGACAATAAAGACGTTGCAACGGTATGGTGCGGCAGCGAGCCGACAACAGTAAGCTTTAATCTCGGCTGCGATACGGTCGATATATACGACCTGTACGGCAACTACGTTGAAACGATCCACGGCAATGACGGAGTGTTCACATTCACGCTTGCCGAAGAACCGATATATATAAAGGGCGATCTGAGATCGTTTGAAAAGGCGGACAGCAACATCGTCACAGCGGGGTATACTTCGGGCGTTGTTATGTCGGGACAGGAAATAACCGTTCCATTGAATGACGCGCTCGGCAGAGACCTGACGGTTGAGGTCGATCTTTCGGAAGGCGGTTTTGAGCTTACCGAAAACAACGGACTTACAAACGGAAGCGGTTCGGTAACACTCAAGTCACTGGGCGTTGACGGCGATTTCAACATCAAATATACGTTCTATGAAGACGGCACGGCAGTCGGCATGCAGCTTTCCAGGTTCACGGTCGGCCAGCCGGTAGAGCTTGAGATAACCGATTTTGAACAGACGAGCACGATAGACGACTCCTGCTGGAGAGCTGTTATAAAGATCAGGAACATAACGCGGAGCAACACGTTTGACGGTGTGTGCGAGCCGACCGGGGGCATCGACCCGAGCAAGGGCGTTAACGCCGTTAAATTCTTCGATCTCGGTCCCGGCGAGGAACAGACGATCTATATGAATCTTCCGCCGCAGGTCAAAAAGCGCAATACAACGGTATCGTATAAGGTAACGATAAACGGCGCGGATTACTTTGTTGAAAGCCGCACGAACTTCCAGACCGCTGGCTATGCGTACAATAAGCCGAATATAGACGGCACGATAGACCGCAATGAATGGAGCGGCGCGTGGGTAACGGCGGATCAGGAGGAAAACGCATACTCGCTCGTGGCGGGAACGACATGGGGCGGCCCGAGCGATGTTTCGTTTGAGTTCAACACCATGTGGGATGAGGAAAATCTCTATATGGCTGTGGCTGTTGAGGATAATGTGTTCTGCAACAACGAACCTATCGATACGATGTGGGCGGGTGACTGCCTACAGTTTGGAATAGAAGACCAGATAGGCACCGGCAACTACGTTCTCGATGGTCAGGCCAGAAACTCAACGTTTACGGAAATGGCGTTTGCGATGCTCCCGACAGGCCCCGCGATCTACCGCTACAAAACGATGAACCCGTCTCTTTCCGTAGGGGCTGTAGATATGACGAACTGCAAGCTTGCGATGGTAAGAGAGGGAACAACAACGGTATATGAGATCTCGATACCCTGGTCCGAAATGTTCGGCGAGGGCTATGAGGTCGATCCGGACAGGATCTACATGTTCTCGGCTGTCGCGAACGACAACGATGGTTCCGGCAGATGGGGATATATAGAGTATAACAGCGGAATCGCAAGAGAAAAGAACGCAATGGACTTCGGCAGACTGCGCCTTTTAAAATAAGGCGCGAAACGCGGAGGCGCGTTGGGGGTGATGCGCGGAATTTTGGAAACCGGGAAACACAGGTGTAAAAATGCGGACGGTACGTCCGCAAGGAGGAAAACGAAAAAAGTTAAGGAGGTAAATTTAAATGACGAAAGCGTTAAACCTTTTATTGGCAGCGGCAATAGTATCTTCGGCGATAGTAATGCCTGTCTCGGTCTCGGCGGAGACTGTTGTTTATGAGCAGAATGTTGAAGATACAGTAAATCTTGCGGATACGCAGCCTGCCGAAAGAGAGCTTTTAAATGAAGATTTCAGCTATGAAAACATAGATGAAATGACAGCCGCGGGCTGGTGGTTTGAAGGTACAGACAGCGAGAATTTTTCCAAAATGGAAGACGGCATGTTCCGGCTCGGTCTTGGAAAAGGCGGAGATAACCGTCAGGCAAAGCATACGTTCGATCCGGCGACCTCGGGTACTTTGACGATGGAATGGGATGTTGCAACATCCGAATACACAAACGCGATATTTAAAGTGTGGGGCAACGGCGGTGAAAGCGTGTTCCCTGTGTATTTTAATCCCGATGACAGTAAAATATCCGTTAACGGCACACCGGGAACCGCTATAGGCGATTATATTCCGGGAGAAACGTATCACTGCACACTCGTAATAGATATGGACAGCAAAAATTTTGCTGTTACGGTAACAAATGCGCAAAACGAGGAAGTTGCAAGCGGGAATTTTGATCGGCCAAATGCAAAACAGATCGAAGAGATAACCCTGCAGACCTGGCAGAGCGGTAAATTCAACAGCAGTGATGCCGAGGCGTCATATGTAGGATTTGATAATCTGATCATAACTAATCAGGAAAACCCGATAAGAGCTTTGCCGATAAATGAAGAATTTAATTATTCAAATATCGATGAAATGACAGCCGCGGGCTGGGCGATGCAGGATCTGAGCAACAATGTTTCGGAAATAACAGATAACGCGCTTCGTCTTGGTCTTAACGCCGGTCAAGGGGAACAGCGTGCCAAGAGAACGTTCACTCCGGTGAAATCCGGTGTCCTTACGGCAGAATGGGATATTACACCGGCTGAACCATCGGTATATATCTATTTCTGGGGCAACAAAAACGAAGGCGATGGCGTCAATAATGGAAGAATCCATATAATGTATTTTGATCAGGTCAACAAGAAAATATACTTTAACACTAACGGCAACGGAAACGCAGAACTTGAAATGGGTGCGTACACACCCGGAGAAACATATCACTGCGAGGTGACAGCCGATCTTGACGATTCTCTTCTTACCGTAACGGTCACAGACAAAGACGGTGGGACAGTCGGGACCAGGAGCCGTGCTCTCACATACACGGAAATTCAGGAATTCACATTCCAGATATGGGGAAGCTCCGCGGAAGAAAGCACATATGTAACGATCGACAACTTTTCAGTAACGCGCGGCGCCGCAGAGCCGGATCCGGAACCGACAGAACCTGTTCAGACCACAGAGCCAAGCGCAGAGCCAACAGAGGAGCCGGCAGGACCCGCGAAGCTCCCGTTCAGCGAGACTTTCGATTATGCGGACATAGCTGATATGAAGGCTGCGGGCTGGGACGCGTCAGATGACGAGAACGATATCTCCGAAATAGATAACGGCGTGTTCAGACTAGGACTTAAAGCCGATGTTGATAATCAGCAGTATACAAGAAAGATCGAAGAAGTTAATTCGGGCGTATTAAAGATAGAATATGATGTTACTCCTGCAGAGGGAGTATGCGCATATCTTTATACACACGGTTCAGGCAGAACGCCGGTATTCTTCTTCCAGAACGGACAAATAAGAATAGGCAGCACACAAGGCGATGACTCATTAATAGGCTCATATACCAATGACGTAACGTATCACTGCAGCGCAGAGCTCAATTTCAGCAGCAATACGATCACGGCAGAAGTAACGAGCGGCGGTGAAACCGTAGCCGAAGGCACGAAAACCGGCATCAATAGCATGGTAAACCAGATAACGCTTCAGACATGGGCGTCGCCGGCAAATGATACATGGGTAGGTTTTGACAACCTTGCGGTAACTCACGAAGCCGGAGCGCCGGATCCAACGCCGACTGCCGATCCGGAGTTTGAAGAAATTATTTACGAAAATAGCTTTGACGGTGTCGGAACACTGGACGAACTCAGCGGACAGGAAGGCAGCGGCTGGAACAGAGACGTCGGCGGCAGACAGCCCGGGCTCGGGACCGACGGCGTGATCGTGCTTAGGGAGGACGGCGCAAACAAGTATCTTTATGTAAACCATACGACAGATACTTTGGCAAAGACCGATACGATATGTATGTCATACGATTATCCCGCGGTAACGAACGGTCAGGTAATATATGATTTTGATATCATGACGGACCGTACAAATATAGCGTTTATGAGATTCGGTTATCAGGCGCATATGGATTACAGCATCACGCCGGACGGCGAGATCTACAACAGCTATTGGACAGGGGACAAGCGGTTGCTTACAGATGAGACGATCCAGCCCGATAGATGGTATCACGCGGTTATAACAGCCGACCTCACAAGCGATTATTCGACCCTTTATATAGAGGATAAGGAAACGGGCGAGACCATCGTTGATGTGGATATACCGGTAATAGGCAATCATACTTTAACACGTTTCGAGATCGCTATCACAGATACGGCAAAGACGAATATGGGCGGCGCATACCTTGATAATCTTAAGATCACAAGGACTATGAAGGATGCGACAGACCCGAGACCTTTACCGGGTGATGAGACCCCGGCGCCGAGCACTGAGCCGACTGAGGATCCGGCAGGACCGGCGCAGCTTCCGTTCAGCGAGACGTTCGATTACGCGGATATGAACGCTATGAAGGCGGCAGGCTGGGAGATACAGAATCCCAACGATGATGTTTCAAAAGTAGAAAACGGAGTATTTATGCTGGGTCTCAAAGCGCAGCAGGATGAGCAGAGAGCAAAGAGAAAGATAGAGCCTGTGACCTCGGGTGTTTTGACAGCGGAATGGGATGTTACACCGGCTGACGGTGTATCGCAGTACACATATTTCTGGGGCAACGGAAACAACGGCAAGCCGGGAACTATCAACAGCAACATTCCGGTAATGTTTTTCGATAACGGCGGCAAGCAGATACATTTCAACTCTAACGGAACACGCGGCACTGTAATAGGCGCGTACACACCAGGTCAGACATATCACTGCAGGGCGGTAGCGGACTTTAACAATTCGACACTTACCGTAACGGTAACGAACGTTGGCGGCAGTGTTGTCGGCACAGCCAGCGGCAATGTCGGCTATAACGAGATCCAGGAGCTCACATTCCAGACATGGTCAAAGCCTGCGAATGACACATGGACCGCATTTGACAATGTAAGCATCACACATGAGGAAAAGTCGCCCGAAAAACTGCCGATAAACGACGCCTTCGATTATGTCGATATGGATGAGATGAAGGCAGCGGGCTGGCAGGCGGCATATCCCGATGCGGATATCTCAAAAATAGAAGACGGCGCGTTCAAGCTCGGACTTAAAGCCGGCGAGGATAATCAGCAGTATGTAAGAAACTTTGAAGAAGTTGTGTCCGGAATAATTCATATCGAATATGATGTTACTCCGGCAGAAGGAGTATGCGCGTACGTTTGGACAGGCTCAGCCAGAACACCGGTATTCTATTTCTATGACGGAAACATAAGAATAGGCAGCACAAGCGATGAGAACGCAATAATCGGCACATATACCGACGGTGCAACGTATCACTGCAGCGCGGAGCTTAATTTGTATAATAATACGATCACAGCTAAGGTAACGCAGGGTGATGAGACGGTAGCTGAAGGAACAAGATCGGGGATCAACCCGGCGGCAGATCAGATAGTGCTTCAGATATGGGCGTCACCGGCGAACGACACGTGGGTCGCATTTGACAATTTGAGCATCACGCGTGAAGAAGTTGAGCTTCCGCCTCTGGATGAAACATTTGATTCGTATGAGGATATAGACGCTATGAGAGCCGCGGGCTGGAACGTTGTGAGCGGCTACAACACTTCAAAACCGGGACCGAACTCGGAGGAAAGCGCTATAGTGGGCGAAGGCGAAGATAAGGCATTTTATCTCGGTATCGACGCAAACACCGATAATATCCAGGCGATAAGATCACTTAACACGCCGATAGAGCAGGGTAGAGCTCGTTTGGAATTTGATGTGATCCCGGGAGCTGACACGCTTTCGTATGTATGGATGTCCGGAACGGGCGAGGGCGCTAATTCGGGTATATGGAACGGAAACAGATTCTCGCTGATCGTATTCACCGGCGGACAGATCGGTATAGGCGCAAGCAGATTCAACGAGGCAAGACTTCTCGGAAACTATACTGCGGGACAGAAATATCACTGCTCTGTCGTTATAGATCTGGAAAACGACACGCTCACGGCTGAGGTGGAGAGTGCGGACGGAACGCTTATAGGAAGCGAAACGGTCGACTACAAGAGTCTTGCGGGAACTGATATGTTCACTCTTACGGGGCTCACGCTTCAGGAATGGGGCGCGGCGGCAAATACGGGTTCAACGTTTGACAATATCACTGTTGCAAAAGTTCCCGAGGACGCGCCTGTTGTTTCAATAGGCAGCACAACATTTGTAACTGACGGTGAGGAGTCGAGCAATTACAGAGAGGTATCGACGCTTACCGACAGCATCGCGGTGAACTTCGGCGCTGTTATGGATCCCGAAACGATCACCGGGATCAAGGTGATAAATTCGGCGGACGGCAGCGAGGCGGCATACACGGCGGAGATAGACGGTTACGTTGTAAATCTTAATCTTACAAGCACGCTCGCGCCGAACGCGGAATACACGATAGTTATCCCGGCGGAAGCCGCGAACGTAGACGGCACGGCTCTCGGCGAAGAGGCACGGCTCGTGTTCAACACGGTCAATGACGTGGAATACAACGGCGCGATCAAGGCGCTGACGATCGACGGGAACGCGGTAACAAATATTTCGCAGATAAAAGCCGGAACAACGCTTGCGGCTGATGTAAAGCTTGACAATGCTACGTCTGAAAATGAGCATGCTGTTGTTATCTTCAGCTTCTATGATGAGAACAACACGCTTGTCAAGACAAGTTATGAAGCGATAGAGCTTAACGCCGGCGCAAAGTTCAACGATACCGTGGAGTATACAGTTGATGACATGACAGATGTCAAGACGGTCAAGGTAATGCTCTGGGACGGTTTCGAAAACATAAGGGCGCTTGACGGCTGCACAACGATCGATTGATCAAGTAATAAGTAACGCTTCGTTCAGCGGGCGGCGCAAAAGCGCGCGCCGCCCCGTTCGGAGCATAATAAATGAAGACAGATGGTATTCAGATAATTTTGATCATGTCCGCCGAGAATGCGGCGCGGATCATGACAAAAAATTTACGAATTTACGGGAGGAGGCTTTTGCGTTGAAAAAAATAATAATTTCGGCGGCAGCGGCGGCGGTGCTGTTGTCAAACGCGGCATACGCGGTCGAACCGGAGATAGAGTTCGACTATAATTCCGGCAAGCTTACGATCCAGGGAACAACGGAAAAACCGAATGAAACAATAACATTAAATATTTTAAAGCCGGGTGTTGATATAGAACAGCTCTATGGGGAGAACGGCGAAAGCATACTGCATAACGATTACACCGTGACCGACGGCAGCGGCAGGTATGTCTTTAACATATCGATACCCGAAGGAACGGAAAAGGGACAGTATATAGGATATATAGGAGCATCGAGCTTTGACAGCCCCGAGGAATTCACGCTCGCTTATATGAGCGGAGAGGAATACAGCGAAGCCATTGAAAGGCTCAGCGCTGCCGCGGGTGACGCGGATGAGTTTAAAAAAGTGCTGAGCGAGATCGGAAGCGAGATCGGGTTCACTAACTCTCTTACGGACAGCGTTGACGCGGACGAGACTGCCGAGCTTTTGAGAAACGCTGTGTCAGAGTTGGGGCTCAGCACAACGGACAGCGGCGAAAACAAGAGGATCTATGATACGGTAACGGTTATACAAGCATTTAACGAGAATAAAATGACTGATTTTGCGGATTATGCGGACAGTATTTTAATAGATAATGAAAACACGATAGGATTTTACAAAGATATAATAAGCGGCGGCAGCGGTGAGCAGGTATTTATCAACGCCATGAGCGGTAAAAACATAAGCGGTATAGACGAGTTTGAAACTGCTCTCGAGGATGCCGTTATGATCTCTGTCGCGCGTTATCCCGACGGCATAGGAAATATCGAAAAGGTGCTTAAGGAATACAAAGACAGAACCGGCGCGAAAACGGAAAGCGCAAAAAACGCGAACTATTCGGCGGTTGCCGGCAGGACCTACAGCAGCGTTGACGCGCTTATAGAAGCGTTCAACGACAGCGTTGAATCAAACGGCAGCGGCGGCGGAAGCGGTTCCGGCGGTGGCGGCGGTTCCACCGGAGGCGGTGGCGGCGGCGGTTCGACCGGCGGTGGCGGCGGCAGTGTGAGCAGCTCACACGGGAATATTGCAAGCCCGATAAATCCGTCAAATCCGACAGCCGCTGAATTGGGCATAAAATTTGAGGACCTGAATTCCGTTCCGTGGGCGTATGAAGCTATTTCAAAGCTGTTCAGCGCGGGAGTTATCTCCGGAAGGAGCGAGACGATATTCGCGCCGAATGATTTTGTAACGCGCGAGGAGTTCGCGAAGCTTGTTGTGACGGCGTTTGGTTTCAACGATGACAACTTTACAAATAATTACATTGACGTTCCGGCGGGAGCGTGGTATGAGCAATATGTATGCTCTGCGACGGAACACGGAATATGCAACGGAGTAGGCGATTCCGGATTCGGCGTCGGCGCGAATATCACAAGACAGGATATGTGCGTTATGATCTACAACGCGATAAAAGCAAACGGCGACAGCCTTGCTTCTGGCGAGATCACATTCTCGGATGCGGCGGATATTGCCGGTTACGCGGCTGAGGCTGTGGGCGCGCTTGCGAATGCCGGAATAGTAAACGGAGTGGGCGACAATATGTTCGATCCAAACGGCACCGCGACACGAGCTCAGGCGGCTGTTATAATAAACAACGCGCTTGAGATGCGGTAATACTTCTGAAAGGAGATAAATCATGAAAAAGTTAGTTGGTATATTGTGCTGCATGGCGGCGCTTTTAATGAGCGTGGCCGTTCAGGCAAAATCCTTTGATATCGAAAGAAATCTTGAGATCCTGCAGATGCTCGGCATTGATGAGGATGTGAGCATGAGCACGCTCAACACCGAGAAAGAGGTCACCCGTGCTGACTTTGCATACAATACCGCCGCGCTTATAGGCGCGGGTTCGGAAACGAGCACAACGGTATATTACCATGATGTCAGCAGAGATTACTGGGCATACAACGCGATCAGCGCGCTCACTGCAAGAGGCATAATAAGCGGCGGTGGAAATTCAATGTTCCGCCCCGAGGATGTAATAACGCGCATGGAAGCCGTAAAGATCCTAACATCGATAATGGGCTACGGTCAGTATGCAGACATGAACGGCGGTTACCCGAACGGTTATCTGGCTGCCGCAAACACAGCCGAGCTCCTTGAAGGCTGCTCGTCATCCGAGAAGCTGACGGTAAGCGATATGTATGCAATGCTTGTAAACGCTCTTACGGGACCGACGATGGTTGCCGAGTACAGCAGCACTGATACCACGTATAAGATCGATGAGAATACGACGCTTTTGAGCGTTTATAACGATATGTATCTTGACCGCGGGACTCTTACGGGAGCCGACACGATAGATATCCTCGATTCATCGGCGATCCCCGAGGGAAGAGTCGTTATAGATGACACGGAATACATATCGGAAATCGACGCTGCCGCAGATCTTCTGGGCAGCGAGGTGGATTTCATCTACAGATCAAACGGAGACAACGAAAGAGAGCTTGTTTGGATCTCGAACAGAGGAACAAACAAAACGATCGAGATCGATGATACATTCGATTGTTCGTATGATGAGAACGGAAACGTGCTGAGTTATACGGACAGTAACGGCAGCCAGAGAAGAGTAAGGCTCGATCCGGGATTTGTAATGGTTTACAACGGCTCGGCGACAAGCGACAATGTGAGCGAGATACTCAACAGCGATAGATATACCGCAAAGCTTATCTCAACATCCGGTTCGGACACCTACGATCTTGCGATAGTATGGCGCTACGAAAATTATGTTGTCGGAAGCATAGACAGAGAGAAGGGCATAATATACGATAAAAATGATTGGTCAAGTGTGAGCCTTTCGGCGGATGATTACGACAGCTGCACGATAAACGTGGGCGGCAGCGCGTCTTCCCTGGACAGCGTCACAGAGGATATGGTCGTAAGCGTGTACAGATCAAACGACGGGCGGCGTGTTCTGGCAGAAACTTCATCGGTCACGGCTGACGGCGTTATCGAAAGCATGTCAAATAATGAAGACGAAAAGCTTATCAGTATAAACGGCACCGAATATACTTTATACGACAGCAATGATGAGCTGAACTGCAGAGTGGGCGACAGTGTCACGCTGTACCTCGATATAAACGGATATGTGGCCGGTGTTAAAAAGTCTAAGGGTTCGGGCGATTTCGGATATATCATAAAAACATATGAAGGTGAAGTCCGCGGTGAGGATTTTTACATAAGGCTTATGGACAGCGAAGGAACGATAGCCGACTACAGATGCTCAAATAAAATTGTCGTAGACGGTCAAAAGCTTGACGTTGAGGGTCTCAACATAAAGTTTGCGTCAGGCGGAACGACCGCTCAGCAGCTCGTATGGTACAGAACGGACAGCGAAGGAGAGCTTATAAGGATCGACACGCCGTACTTGGGTTCCGGAGAGGACGCTGAGACCTCGCTTACGGAATATCAGAGCAACAGCAGCATAATGTATAAGAATAACGGCAAAATGGGAACTAAAATTTACGTGAACGACAACACGAAAATATTTGCGGTCCCGAATCCCGGCGAGGAATCGTCAGAGGAAGATAACGTGAAAGAATTAAAAACAATAAATAAAAAAGCCATGACAAATAAGCCTTACAACAGGCAATTTTTGCAAGGCGAGTGATATGACTTGTATTAACTTACAGCATAACCTCGTT
>DVNB01000068.1 GCA_018714695.1 Candidatus Ornithomonoglobus merdipullorum
CGCGGAAAGATAAAATCAAAATTTCTCACGATAGATGAGTATGACAGGTACTGCGAGGGATTTGATCCGCAGGAATGGAGCTTTTCCGTAAATACAGAGATAAAAATGAAGAGAACGGGAATGACATATTATAATTAAGGGAGTTGATTATTTGTATCTGACGGTAATTTATTTGCTTATACTGTTCTGTGTGTTTTTAAGGATCGTATCATTTTCAATATACAGCTTTAAAAACGCCGGCGCCATAGCAGGCATAGGAGTGAGCATTCTGGCTGCGGGAATAGCGGTAACAGGCGTAATGTCGGTCATGACAATTTAAATGTCGGCGGCGCTTAAAAAAGTGCCGCCTATCTTTATGTAACAGAGGTTGACACGGCGGATGTTTGATGGTATAATAAACACAATAAAGGAAATAAAGCTGCAGAGCATCTTATTTTGATGCGTTTATTGTATCGGTGTGAAGTGATGTCAAACGGCATTGAACTTATGATATGATTAAATTCAGCAGACCCTCGGGCATGCAGCTTGAAAATATAAAATGGAAGGAATATGCAAATATGATCCCGTATTTTAGTTGTCTATCAAAATATGCCGTTTTCAGAGGACGCGCATCCCGCAGAGAATTCTGGGGGTTCAGTATAATTAATGTAATAATTCTTTTGGTGTTACTTATTCTCCACGCTACTTATCAGACAGGAACGTTACATACAGTTCTTACCTATGCCGTTATAATATATGCGGCTCTTACTTTGATACCTTCTTTGGCAGTAATGTCAAGAAGATGGCATGACCTTGGGCGAACGGGACTTTGGGTATTTCTTAACATCGTTCCGGGTATAGGGACGCTGGTATCGCTGTTCTTTTTCCTGGGCAGAGGTGACCGCGGCACAAATATTTACGGCAGAGACCCCAGAGAAAAGAAATACAGAAAAAGAAACGGACGATAATATCTAAAAAAAACGTTGCATTTTATAAGTATCTGTGGTAAAATAGATATATAAGGGGACGGCACCCATAACAAAAAACAGAATAAGCACAGGAGGGGATGACACCCATGACAAAAAACATTACTGTGGTCGATGAAAACGGAATACCGGTAGGAAGCACGTATCCAAAGCGTGCCTCTGGACTTGTAAAGAAAGGGAGGGCGCATTGGATAGACGAAAAAACCGTATGTCTTTGCGCCTATAATACGGAGGAAAATAAAATGCATGATAAGATATATGACGTAATAGACAACCAGTTTTCAAAATTACAGGAGAAATTTAATTCTATCCCGAATGCCGATAAGATGGGCATGAGTATGATAGATTCACTCACAGCGATGCAGATCCGCAACAGAGAGCTAGATATAGTTGAGAAACAGCTGAATGTTCTCAATGATATAATGAGTAAGGATAGTGCGGCTGCGGATGAGAAAACAGCGTGCGTGCGCGAGCTTACAAAGCAGAAGATGCTTGACGTGCTGTCAAAGGTACTCGGCGATAAGAATAAGCCGGCGGCATCTGTGGAATATAATATTGTTTCCGAAACGGGTGAGATAGTTCCTGAGACTGCATCGGAAACTAAAGCGGCAGAGAATACTGCCGAATAAAAATTAATTATAGATCAAGGGGGATGCGGCATTTGCTTGCCGCATCCTTGATTTGTATAGAGGGTGTTTGATTGAACTTAAAGGATTTTTTGAATAGTGAGACGAGGGCTGCAATAGCTTTTTCGGGGGGAGTTGATTCATCGTATCTGTTATATGCCGCTAAGAAAAACGGGGCTGATGTTACTGCCTATTATGTAAGGACTGCTTTTCAGCCGGAATTTGAATATAAGGATGCGGCACGGCTTGCGGATGAGCTCGGCATAAGAATGAAGACAATAGGGCTTGATATATTTAGAAATGAGGATATAGTTTCAAATCCAAAAAACAGATGTTATTTTTGCAAGCGAATGATACTCGGTGAAATAAAAAAACATGCCGCGGATGACGGATATAAAATACTTATGGAAGGAACAAATGCCTCGGACGATGCGGGAGACCGCCCTGGCATGGCGGCAATAGAGGAGTTGTCTGTCCTCTCCCCTCTTCGCGAATGCGGGCTTACAAAAGCGGATGTTCGCAGATTGTCAAAGGAGGCGGGGCTGTTTACCTGGAACAAGCCCTCGTATTCATGTCTGGCAACAAGGGTGATGAACTGTGAGCGTATAACGCCTGAAAAGCTTTCAAAAATAGAGGCGGCAGAGGGCAAGCTTTTTGAGCTGGGGCTTTCAGATCTCAGGGTGAGAGTGCACGGCAATAACGCGCTGCTGCAGCTCAGAGCCGATGATATAAACAGGGCATTCGATGAAAGAGAAAAAATATGCGGTATGCTGTCAGAGTATTTTGATATCGTCGCGCTTGATCTTAAGGAAAGGGAGAATAAGGAGAAAGGTAGTATTTGATAATGAAGGTTTTATATTTTGACTGTACAATGGGCGCGGCGGGCGATATGCTGATGGCTGCGCTTTCAGAGCTGATCCCGGATAAGGGGACACTAAAAGAAAAAATAGATTCTTTAGGTATACCGGGGGTAACGGCAGAGATACGCGATGACGAAAAATGCGGAATAAAGGGGACACATATAGATATATTTGTGAACGGTGAAGAGGAGCACACAGAGGATCATCATGAGGAGTGTCACCATAATGATCACCACCACGAGCATGAGCATCATGAACACCATCACCATCATCATACGAAGCTATCGGATATTGTGAAGATAATAAACGATCTTGACGTGAATGAAAGCGTAAAGAAGAATGCTATGGCGGTATACGGTATCATAGCCGAGGCAGAAGGACACGCGCACGGCTGCGATGTCGGAGCTGTGCATTTTCATGAAGTAGGAACTATGGATGCTGTTGCGGATGTAGTAGGTGTTTGTATGCTGATAGATGAAATAAAGCCGGATGTTATAAAGGCATCGCCGGTAAGTCTGGGTACGGGACACGTAAAGTGTGCGCATGGAATATTGCCTGTCCCCGCACCTGCAACTGCGTATATAGTAAGGGATATACCGACTGAAAGAGGAGACGAGGACGGAGAGCTGTGTACTCCGACCGGTGCAGCACTTATAAAGTATTTCGTATCCGAATATCTCCCCTGCCCCGATATGAAGATAATAAAAACAGGCATAGGCACGGGAACGAAGGATTTCAAAAAGCCGAACTGTATTAGAGCAGTCCTCGGTGAGATGTGATAATTAAAAGAAAATAAGGATATAATAAGCTTGTGTTATATATGCACAGGCTTATTTTTTATTGAGGTGACACATAATATGATGGGATTTATATTTGCGATAATTTCTGGCGCGGCTATGAGCATACAGGGAGTAATGAACACGCGCCTCGGTGAAAAGATAGGAACGTATGAGGCGAATATGTATGTACAGGGCACCGCATTCCTGCTGTCTCTTCTTGTCATGCTCATATTCGGCAAGGGAGATCTAAGGGCAATAACAGATGCAAACAAGCTGTATCTTTTCGGCGGGGCGCTGGGGCTGGTGATAACAATAACAGTAATGAAGTCTGTTTCGAGCCTGTCCCCTACCCTTGCCATATCGGTGATACTTATAGCGCAGCTGATAACAGCCGCACTCATAGACGCGTTCGGTCTTATGGAAAGCGAAAAGATGGCATTTGATTGGACAAAATACGTCGGGATAGCGCTGATGATAGGCGGAGTTCTGCTGTTTAAGTGGCAGAGATGATCTGCATCTCTGTTCAGTTTTGCCTGTTAACTAAAAAAGTGGCTTTCCAGCCACTTTTTTTACACACCCCGCGCGTCGGGGTCCCATATTATCTTGTGCATCTGTATCTGGAACCGCACATCCTTGAGCGCGGGGTCAGCCATGAATTCATCGATAACATCCTTAAGCTCGTATTTGCCGAATACTACTCCCGCAAACATATGCGGCGCTCTGTCACCGTATTTTTCGGCAATATTCTTTGCAAATGACGCGGCTACCGAGGAGTCCTCCTCCGAGCCGATAACGAACTTTAAAACATCTCTCGGTTCGAGATCATCGTAGTTTGAAAGACGCATCGCATACATCTCTCCGCTTGACGGCAGCTTGAAATCGATAGTGAAAAACAGATTTTCGCTGTGCCTTATAAGACTGCGGAATCCCGTTATATCACATGAGCCGTTCGTCTCTATATTGACCTCATAGCCGAGGTCACATAGTCTGTTTACGAGTTTTACGGATTCGGAAAACAGCAGCGGTTCACCGCCTGTAAGAGTTACACGTTTATAGTTTCTGTTCACACGGGCAAGTATCTGATTTATATCCATTTCAACAGGCGGCACATCGGAATAGCCTGCGTCAACAGCATACATTGAATCACAGTATGAGCAGCGCAGGTTGCAGCCGAACACGCGTATAAATGTGCAAAGCTCTCCGGCGCGTATCCCTTCACCGTCAATGCTGTCAAATATCTCCGATATTTGCATTTGCGGTCCCCTCCCCTTTTCGATTTAATAATCGTCACGAATATATGACGCTATATTATCTGTACTTTCTTGAACATCCACACGTACACAGTAAGGCGCAAGAGTATCACATATATATTTTGCCAGATTTTCAGCTGTGGGATTGAAATCCACAACGTCGTTTATTACCTTATGATCAAACTTGTCCTGAACCGATTTTTTTATGTGCGTAAAATCCATGACCATTCCGTCCTCATTGAGCTTTTCTGAGCGGAGATAGACATCAATTATCCAGTTATGACCATGCAGATTGGTACATTTTGACTCATACCCCAGCTCCAGCCTGTGTGCGGCAGAGATCTCAAGACGTTTTTTTACTTCGTACATATATTTCAGTCCTTTTTTGCGTTTTTTCGTTCGATATACTGCTCATAGCCTCTTTTTCTGAGGAAACATGCCGGGCAGTGGCCGCAACCTTCTCCCGGTACTCCGTTGTAGCATGTAAGTGTTTTATTATAAATAATATCCAAGACTCCGAGATCGTCGGCAAGCTCCCACGTCTGCGACTTGTCAAGCCACATGAGCGGAGTATGGATGACAAAATTATATTCCATCGCCAGATTCAGCGTAACATTGAGCGATTTTATGAATATATCCCGGCAGTCGGGATAACCCGAAAAATCCGTTTCGCAGACTCCTGTAACTATTTCTGTTATACCATGTGTTTTTGCGTATATCGCTGCGTACGAAAGAAACAGGAGATTGCGTCCTTCCACGAATGTATTCGGCGGAGTGCCCTCCGGCTTTGTCTCCTCGACAGGTATATCTTCTCTTGTAAGAGAGTTTGCCGAAAGCTGATTTATTATCGGCGTAGGTATGACCTCATAAGGGATCCCTTCGTCGGAACAGATCGATCCCGCGCACTCAAGCTCCTTTTTATGGCGCTGACCGTAATCAAAGCCTACGGCATACACATTTTCCTTGCCGAATCTGTCTATTGCCCAATATAAACAGGTCGTACTGTCTTGACCACCGGATAAAACTACCAATGCTTTTTTCATCATATACCTCATTTCATTCCAAGGGACGAGAAAAGACGTTCCTCGGCAAGCTTTTCGTATTTTGTTCCACTTCTGCCGTAATTGGCGAATGGATAGATCGATATGCCGCCGCGCGGCGTAAATATCCCCTTTACCTCGATATATTTCGGGTCCATGAGCTTTATAAGATCCTTCATGATTATGTTTACACAATCCTCATGGAAGTCGCCCCTGTTGCGGAAGCTGAACAGATAAAGCTTAAGTGATTTTGATTCGACCATTTTTATATCGGGGATGTAGTTTATTATTATATTCGCGAAATCCGGCTGTCCCGTTATCGGGCAAAGACTTGTAAATTCGGGACAGTTGAATGTCACCATGTAATCGTTGTCCGGGTGCTTGTTTATAAATGCTTCAAGCAGCTCCGGTGCATAATCATCCCTGTATTCTGTTTTTTTATTGCCAAGAAGGGAGAGCCCTTCTTTTTCCTCTGATGTCCTGGGCATATGTTCACCTCATTTTGCAAGCCACTTGAGCTTTTGCTTTGTGGCAAATTTCATTATCTTTCCGAGCTCGTCTCGGTCCTCATTAAGTACAGCTGTCTTTATGTTTTCAAGGCAGTCCTGGAACTCAGTTATTCTTTCGGCGAGATGCTCTTTGTTCTCAATAAAGAGCTCGCTCCACATAGTTTCGTTTATTACCGCGATGCGAGTGCAGTCCTGAAGACTGCCTCCGGCAAATGAGCCGCTTCTCTCGAGAAGCGGATTTGCGCAGAGCGCCACCGCGACTATGTGCATCAGCTGTGATGTGTAAGCAATGATCGAATCATGCTCGTCCGGAGTTGTCGTTACAACTGTGCGGCAGCCTATATATTTTGCCATGTCGCGTATGAGCTGCACGTTCTCCGGCTTATTGGATTTATCCGGAGTTATTATATACGGCGCGTTATCAAACAGGGTATCGGTCGAGCTCTTGTATCCGCCAACTTCCCTGCCTGCCATGGGATGTCCTCCGATGAAATCCACGGTATCGGGGAGTATCTTTTTCATCTCACGGATGATAAAGCCCTTTACTCCGCTCACGTCCGTTACAACGGCTCCGTTTTTTATGCTGCTGAGATTGTCTCTTACAAAGTCTATATTGAGCTGCGGATAGAGACACATTATTATGATATCAGCATCTGACATTGCCTCCCCCGGAGTATCGCATGCGATGTCTATAACTCCGTCCGAAAGAGCAAGGTCAAGGCTCTCTCTTGTCCTGTTGTATGCAGCAATTTCGCAGCCGTGAAATCCTCTTAATCGGCGAGCCATAGATCCGCCTATAAGACCGAGTCCTATAATAGCTATTTTCATTTATAAAGTCCTTTCAGAATTACTTTCCGAGTGCCTGATCGAGATCGTCTATAATGTCATCGACATTCTCTATACCTACGCTGAAACGTACAAGATCGGGGCTCACTCCGCATTCAACGAGCTGTTCGTCGGTGAGCTGACGGTGTGTCGAGCTTGCGGGATGCAGCGCGCATGTGCGCGCATCGGCAACATGAGTTACTATCGCGGCGATCTTTAAGCTGTCAAGGAACTTCACTGCTGCCGCTCTTCCGCCCTTCACTCCGAATGAAACGACTCCGGATCCTCCTTTTAAATATTTCTCAACGAGCGGACGGTATTTGCTCGATTTGAGTCCCGGATAATTTACCCACGATACTCTGTCATCATTTTCGAGAAATTCCGCTACATTAAGAGCATTTTCACTGTGACGCGGCATTCTGAGATGCAGCGTTTCGAGACCGAGGTTCAGAAGAAATGCGTTCATCGGCGCAGGGGTCATTCCCATATCCCTCATGAGCTGTACCACAGCCTTCTGTATATATGCGGCGTTTCCGAATGCCTCTGTGTATACAAGGCCGTGATATGACTCGTCCGGAGTGGTAAGCCCCGGGAATTTGCCGCTTGCAGCCCAGTCAAATTTACCGCTGTCAACTATAACGCCTCCCAAAGCGCAGGCGTGTCCGTCCATATATTTCGATGTGGAGTGGATAACTATGTCGGCGCCGAACTCGAACGGACGGCAGAGTATGGGTGTTGCAAATGTGTTGTCAACTATGAGCGGTATGCCGTTTGAGTGTGCGAGCTCAGCAAATTTCTCTATATCGAGCACAACGAGCGACGGGTTTGAGATCGTCTCTGCAAGAACTGCCTTTGTGTTAGGTTTTATTGCCTGCTTAAGCGTTTCAAGATCCGCGTCGGGATCTACGAATGTGGTAGTGATGCCGTATTTTTCAAGCGTAACGCCGAGCAGATTGAACGTGCCGCCGTAGCATGCCGCCGAGCAGACAACGTTGTCACCTGCATTTGCTATATTCATTACCGCAGCCATCGTAGCCGCCTGACCTGATGATGTCAGCATAGCGCCTACGCCGCCTTCGAGCGCGGCGATCTTCTTTTCTACCGCCGCTGTGGTAGGATTGCCTATGCGCGTGTAGAAAAAGCCGGATTCTTCAAGGTCAAAGAGCTTTCCCATATAGTCTGATGAAGCATATTTATATGTCGTGCTCTGTACTATCGGTAAAACTCTCGGTTCTCCGTTTTTCGGCGTGTACCCTTCCTGTATGCACAATGTCTCTATTTTCATAATAAGTCATTCCCTTCTGTGTATATTTTACAAGTATCGTCACGGCATGTGCGGACCGTAAAACGATATGTTGTATTCGATCGTATTGTTGCGTTCTCTGTAAAAGCGCAGGTAAGTCATGCTCATATACGGATCAAGCATCAGCATTCCTGCAATGAGCATTATGGGCGATATGAATATCCCTGCCGCGTATACTAAAAGCATATATGCCAGGAACGAGAGCTGGATAAGGAAATATCTCAGCTTGAAGCCTGTCATTATATCCTTTGTCCTTGCGAACGCGTGGCGTCTGTCCATATCGGGATGATCCGCCAGTATCATCGGTATCGCCGCGTACTCGTAATTCTTCATTATAAACGGTATGAATGCCGCGATACTTAAAAAGAACGTGAGCGTAGAGAGCACCGGCAGATACGGACAGTTTTCCGATATATAATTGGTGAGATTGCGCACCATGTCCGGAGTCGGACTTGTCATAGCCTGATTGAAAAGACCGTATACATTCGCTATCACATCGGAAGAATAAGATAAAAACGCTATAAATCCGACAAACAGCAGTATCGGAACAAGGCCTACAAGCAGCCATCCGAGCATATATATCTCTCGTGTGAGCATCACCTTTAGTGTATTTGGGAAATTATGAGTAAACCCCGAAACAACAAGGTTATAGTCACGCTTTACGCGCACGCCGTTATTTACCGGCTCCGTTTTCTCGTAGCTGAACAGAAAGCGGTAATAGCCTACAGTCAGCATATTTGTGACGAAAACAGAGAAAATAAAATCTATAACGGATGAACCGGCGAAAAGCGAAAAAGCATCCGCGTTTCTGAATAACAGCTGCTCTATGAGCATAAGCAAATATGAGGGTATCATTAGTATCATAGCTGCCAATACCGCTGAGCCGTATCCGCCCGAAAGAATCCTGCGCGCTTCAAGCTTATAATATGATGAACCGTACATCGTTATATTCCTTTCTGTAATTTGTTATAATGAAATATTATCGTGCTTGGGAGATCATGCCGCCGTGTAAGCTATGCGATAATATCCACTGAATATAATATCACAAAAGAATTGAAATGTAAACAGCAATCCCGTAAAAAAATTGTTTATAAATTTATTTAATGGCAAAGGTTAGCGTGAAAACAAAATTTCTATTGATTTTAGCAACGGTATATGCTAAAATAAAATCAATAAAGAGATCAGAAAAATGGAACTTTAATATTATGCCGTGACGTACAGTGCGCGGCGATTCGGAGGAAATGCTATGTATGATATAATTATAATCGGCGGAGGAGCCGCGGGAATGAGCGCGGCGGTATACGCTATGCGCGGCGGCATGAAAACACTGCTGCTTGAAAAGCTGTCATGCGGCGGTCAGGCTGCGAATACGTACGAGGTGGATAATTATCCCGGGTTTTATGACAACCCGTCCGGGCCGGAGCTTATGGAGGCATTTGAAAAGCACGCGGAAAAGTTCGGAGTCGAGATAAAGTCGGAGGCGGTCCGTGAAATAATAAACGCGGACGGTCCGGTAAAGACGGTAAAGACGCGCAGGAACACATATGAGACAAAGACGATAATACTTGCCACGGGCGCGAATCCGAAAAAACTCGGAGCCGAGGGCGAAACTGAGCTTGCTGGAGCGGGAGTGAGCTATTGCGCGACCTGTGACGGGCCATTTTTCAAGGGTGAAGATACAGTTGTCATAGGCGGAGGAAACACAGCGTTTGAGGATGCCTTATATCTTGCCGGATTCTGCGAGCACGTATTTATAATGAACAGATCAAAAAGATTCCGCGCGTCAAAAACTCTTGTTGACAAGGCTGCGGCAAACCCGAAGATAACGATATATACAGATATGGTAGCAGATAGGTTTGAGGGCGCGGGAAAGCTTGAGAGAATAATCGCAAGAAACACCGAAACGGGAGAGCAGGGTTTTATAAATGCCGCGGGAGTGATAATCGCGATAGGCATAACACCGGACAATGCTGTTGCAAAGTCATGCGGAGTTGAGCTTTGCGAGCGCGGATTCGTAAAGACAGATATGTATCTGGCAACAAACGTGCCGGGCATATTTGCCGCGGGAGACTGCAGAGTATCTCCTCTCAGGCAGATAGTTACCGCAGCGGCGGACGGAGCGGTCGCGGCTGCAAGCGCGATAAATTATGTTTTAAAGGGATAATAATATATGACGATAATAAAGAATGCAAGGATAATTACCGGAGACGGACGGGTGATCGAGCGCGGTGAGGTCGCTTTTGACGATAAGATAAGATATGTGGGAGAAAATTATCCCGGTGAGGCGGATGAGGTAATAGACGCCTCCGGATACACGGTTACCCCGGGGCTTATCGACGCTCATTGTCATGTGGGACTTTTCGGTGACTCGACCGGATTTGAAGGAGCGGATGCGAATGAGGACAGCGATCCTATAATGCCGCAGCTGAGAGCTGTGGACGGCATAAATCCTCAGGACCGTTCGTTTGAGGACGCAAGGCGTGCAGGGATAACGACTGTGGTGACCGGACCCGGCAGTGCAAACGCGGTCGGCGGTCAGTTCGCGGCGGTAAAGACATACGGAGTATGCGTAGATGATATGCTGCTGAAGGCTCCGTGTGCGATGAAGATGGCGCTCGGTGAAAATCCGAAAACGGTATATAACGATAAAAATCAGACTCCGGTGACCAGGATGGGAACGATGGCTCTGATACGTGAGCTGCTCTATAAGACCATAAATTACCGTGATGCTCTCAAAAAATACGAGGATGACAGCGAGGAGAACGAAAAGCCTGATTTTGATATAAAGCTTGAGGCAATGCTTCCGGTCATTAATCGTGAGATACCTGTCAAGGTGCATGCTCACAGGGCTGACGATATATGCAGCGCCATAAGGCTTGCGAAGGAATTTGATATAAGGGTGACGATAGAGCACTGTTCGGACGGTGATATAATAGCCGATATCCTGGAGCGTGAAAAGCTTCCTGTAATGCTGGGACCGACGCTTACCGACAGGAGCAAGCCTGAGCTTCGCAATCTTTCGTTTGCAACGTATAAAAACCTTTCGGAAAGAGATATAAAGACAGCGATAATAACTGATCATCCGGAAATAACGATAGAAAATCTTCCTCTCTGCGCCGCTCTTGCGGTGCGGAACGGCATGGACGGCGAAAAGGCACTGTCGGCGATAACTCTTACTGCCGCCGAGAACTGCGGGATCGGCGACCGTGTAGGAAGCCTTTGCGAGGGAAAGGATGCCGATATAGCGGTATTTACATGTGACCCGACGGATTTCGGAGCCGAATGCATCATGACGTTCATAAACGGAAAAGCGGTATATAAAAAGGACTGATCTTTTATTATTTTTCGCTTCGGCTATTGACCTTTTATATGAAATGTTATAAAATATACTCGTGATCGGCGGAAAACTCTTGCCGCAAAATATACTGCGGCACACACATAGGAGGAATAAAATGGCTATAAAAGTTAAAGAAACAGGATTTGGAGTATGGAAGATCGTCGTTGCCGTAATAGCGGTCGCGGTCGTTCTCGGATGTATCGGATTTGCCGTTGTTCTCAGCGACAGGAACGGTGTAGACATAGACGGAAGCATAAGCGTCGAGATACCTGAGGGATCCGGATCATCTGCCGTGGCACAGATCCTTGAGGATAACGGAGCGATAAAATATCCGACGGTATTCAAGCTGGAATCAAGGCTCGGCGGATATGACGGACAGTATCAGCCGGGAATGATAACCGTGAGCGACGGTATGAGCTACGGGGACATATTGAATGCTCTTGTAACATCGGATCGAGATACGGTAAAGGTGGTCATACCCGAGGGGTACGAGATAACTCAGATAGCTACGGCTCTGCATGATGCGGGACTTCCCGGAGCGGATGAGTTCATGGATGCCCTTGATCCGTCTCTATATAATTACAGGTTCCTTGAAAATCTTCCGGACCGTGAGGTGAAGCTTGAGGGATACCTCTTCCCCGCTACCTATGAAATACCTGTTACATACACGGGTCAGGAGATAGTTGATCTCATGTTAAAGACGTTCGACAATATGTTTACGGAGGAATACTATAACAGAGCTTCGGAGCTCGGAATGACTGTGGATGAGATCGTGACTATGGCGTCTATAGTGGAGCGTGAGACCAATTCGGATTCAGAGCGCGCAAAGGTCGCAGGTGTGTTCTATAACAGAAAAAATTCCGGTATGAAGCTGCAGTCATGTGCTACGGTCCAATATGTACTCGGCGAAAGAAAGCCGGTCCTGTCCATAGCCGATACACAGATCGATTCACCGTATAACACGTATGTTTACGCGGGACTTCCCATAGGACCCATATGCAACCCGGGTGAGGAATGTATAAAGGCTGCTCTCTATCCGGAGGAGACCGACGCGTACTATTTCTGCCTCAGCAAGAGCGGAGAGCATATTTTCTCGAGAACTTATGAAGAGCATGTAGCAGCCATGGAGTCGAATGATCTTACCATGAATGTCGATTCATCGGCGCTTGAAAATGAGGATTCGATGAAATGACGGAGTATGATCTGAATGCCATCGTAACACCGTATGTCACTTCGTATATACGCGAGAAAACAGTGCAGAAGGATGAGCTTCTGCGTGAAATAGAGAAGTATGCGGAAGAAAACGCGGTACCGATAGCCGAGCCGGAAACGGCACGGCTCCTTTCGGTAATAACGAAGCTTGTGAGGCCGGAGCGCATACTCGAAGTGGGATGTGCCATTGGCTACAGCTCGATACTGATGGCAAGATCCCTAAAGCCCGGAGGAAGCATACTGACGCTTGAATACGATAAGGATATGATAGAGCTTGCGCGCGGCAATATAAAAAAGGCGGGGCTTGAGGATACGATATGTGTGAGAGAGGCGGACGCCAGAGACTATCTTTGGTATATAGACGAGGATGAGAGCTTTGACATCATATTTCTTGACGGTCCCAAGGCGCACTATGTGCATATGCTGGATGACTGCGTGCGTCTTTTGAAAAAAGGCGGTCTGCTTATTTCGGATAATATATTGTTCAAGGGTATGACTGCTGACGACGGGCATTTTGTGAGACGAAAGGTCACTATAATACACCGGCTGCGCGAGTATATAGACGCGCTCATGGAGCATCCGCAGCTTGAGACCTCCATATTGTCGCAGGGCGACGGAGTTGCATTGTCGGTAAAAACAATGTCTGATAAAGAAAGATTTGGCTATTAAAAAATTAAGTTATTTAAGAAATATTCGGTCATTAAGGGGGGAATATAATGAAGGCTGTTCATTCAAACTGGACGATGCCGCGGAAGGCTGCGGCGGGAATATACTATTCGGATGATTTTGATCTGCTTACAACGATCCTTTCGGCGCTTAAATGGCGTGAAAAGAACGGAGAGATAAAGATGGTGACAGACAGCGAGGGACTGAGATATTACAGCGAGCGCGGGATGTGCGGTATCTGGGATGAGATCGGAACGGAGCTTGACAATATTCCCGAAACGATAGATCCAAAAACGTTCTGGGCGGCGGGAAAGATATATTCGCTTATTTACAGCGGCACGCCGACTGCTGTGATAGACACCGATTTCATAGTGTGGGACAGGATCGCTTTTGACAATATCGGTGAGCTTGCGGTCATACATGACGAGGATATATATCCTGATGTCTATCCCGATATAGCGCATTTCAATATGAAGCAGGGATATATTTTCGACCCCGATCTTGACTGGCGTGTGAGACCGGCAAATACGGCGTTCTATGTTATAAAGAATAGGGAGCTTGCAGACAGATACACGGGTGAAGCTGTCCGTTTTATGGAAAATTCCGTGAACGGAGACGGGCTTACGTATATGGTATTTGCCGAACAGAGGCTGCTCTCAATGACCGCAAAGCTGATGGGAGTCGATATGTATATTATATCAACGCTTGACAGGCTTTTTAAGGACGGCGAGCGCTGGTTCACACATACGTGGGGAATGAAGCAGCAGATGCGCGATAACGCGGCTCTGCGTGCGGATTTCTGTATGCGGTGCATAAGAAGGATAATCTCGGACTTCCCGGAATATGAAAATATGCTGAGAGGTATAGATGAGCTGAAGCCGTATTTTTAACAGTGTCGGGAGGATGCAATGGGTACAAAGAAGAAAACAGTTATAATCGCCGCGGCGGCAGGGGCGGCAGTCATCTGTGCCGGACTTTTCGGTATATACAAATATTTTGTGACTCCGGAGCGTGTGGTCGCGTTGAGTCTTATGAATGCTTACGAAAGGCTTGACGGCGCGTTTGACCATATAGATAAGCTTGATATGGATATCATAAAGGATCATGCCGAAAAGGGCGGTAAGATAACGTTCAGCGCGGAGGCTGCCGAATCGATGATGCTCGGAGGAATGCCGGTGGAGCTCACAGTGAACAGCGACGGCTCATGCTCGGTGGCGGATATAAGCTTTTATGATAGGGTAAGCTTTCAGATATATAGGGACAGTGAGCAGACGCTTGTGAATACCCCGCTGTTCGGAGGCGGCTTTTATTTACCTGTGGACGGATTTGCGGACGAGTGGAATTCGTCCATATTCGGAAGCATAGCGCAGGTGCCCGATGAATACGATCCGGCTGAAATAGCATGGAAAACCGTAAAAGGCGAATACAGCTTTTCAGAGTTCATAGGCTCATACGGCGAGGAGCTTAAAGCAGCCCTGAGCGGGGTAAGGCTTGAAAAGGGCGGCAAGGTAAATGTTATAATAAATAACGATACGGAAAGAGCAGATTCCTATACTGCCGATATCGGCAAGGAGGAGGCAGATAAGCTCGTCTCGGCTGCCGTTGATTATATATGTGAAAAAGACGGGGCGAATGAGGAGCAAAGGCAGAAAATAACCGAGTCTCTTTCTGTACCCGAAAATGGTATAAATATCGTTTTCAAGGTCAAGGACCTTATGCTGAGAGAGGCGGAGATAACGATCGGAGAAAATAAATATACCGCGGCGCTTACCGGAGAAAACGACCCGTTCGATGATATGACATTCTATAAGAATGACGACACAAAGAACGCGGTGAGGCGTTCAGTAAGAGGATCGAACGGTGTGTTTTCCGACAAGATAAGCATGGGAGGCACGACCGTGTTTACCATTGAGGGAAGCGCGGACGGCTATGATATAAGGTATAACATGGACGGAATAACATTCGATCTCAGCGCGCGCGGTAAGATCACGGATGAGCATTCAATGTCATTTTCGGATGTGAGTGTGAACTTCAACGATCTCATTGAATTGGACGGTTCCCTGACAGTATCAAACGAATACGACAGCGATTTCGGATTCACCAGATCCGGTGAGTATGTGGACCTCTTAAATATAACCGAGGATGAATGGGAAGCGGTGAGCGGCACGCTGCTGGGCGCGTTCGATCTGTTTTCGGGAAACTGACCGGAATCGCCGGTAACAATGTGTAATTTGGGTATAAGAGCAATTCAAAATAAATACTTGATTTTATAGAAATATTGTGATAAAATTAATGTGCGGCATTGAAGTAAGCCGGACGATCGCGTGCGTGAGCATGAGGAAAGTCCGGGCTCCGCAGGGCAGGATGCCTGCTAACGGCAGGTGAAGGCGACTTCAAGGAGAGTGCAACAGAAAATAAACGCCGCGCGTATGCGCGGTAAGTGTGGAAATGTGCGGTAAGAGCGCACAGGGAACACGGGTAACCGTGATCCCGTGTAAACCCCATCCGGAGCAACTTTGGGAATGCTAAGGCGGCCCGCCGTTTTCCCTTTCAAGGCTTGAGCCGTCCGGTGACGGACGGACCAGATAGATGATCGTTCAAGACAGAACCCGGCTTACAGGCTTGCTTTATTGCCGTTTATAAGCTGCCGTCGGCGTCAGCCGAGCGGCGGCTATGTTTTTATTTGCCGAATATCATCGGCTGGAAAGGAAAGAAAAAGATGTTTATTAAGGATATATTCGCATCAAAGAAACCGGTCTTGTCATTTGAGGTGTTCCCTCCCAAGAAAACGGAAAACCTTGGAAAGGTAAAAGCAACAGTAGAAAAAATATCACGCATCCCCGTTGATTATATGAGTGTTACATACGGAGCGGGCGGATCAACGTCAAAGCTCACACCCGAGATCGCCGGATATATGCAGAATGATCTGAATGTGACCGCGCTTGCGCATCTGACGTGCATTTCGCTTACAAAGCCGGAAGTAAAGGACATGCTTGAGATGTTAAGAGACAAAGGGATAAAGAATATTCTCGCGCTGCGCGGCGATATACCCGCGGGAGCTGAGTTCCCGTTAAAGGACGGCTACAGCTACGCCTCAGAGCTTACGGAGGAGATAAAGAAATTCGGCGGCTTCTGCGTGGGCGGCGCGTGTTACCCGGAGTGCCATCCCGACTGCGGCAGTATCGACGAGGATATAGAAAATCTGAAGAAGAAGGTTGACGCGGGAGCTGATTTCCTTGTAACGCAGATGTTCTTTGATAATAACGCATTTTACGATTTCAGAGACAGATGTGTGAAAAAGGGTATAAATGTTCCGATAACAGCGGGGATAATGCCACTTACGAACGCGAAGCAGATAGAGAAGATGTGCGTTCTCTCCGGAGGAGCGTCCATGCCGTCAAGCTTTGTAAAGATAATCTCGAAGCATATAGATAACCCGGAGGCGCTCAAGCAGGCAGGGATCGCATATGCCGTAAACCAGATAATCGACCTCGTTTCAAATGACACGAGCGGAATACATATATATACGATGAACAATCCCGAAACGGCGGAGAAGATAACCGATGCCGTGAACGCAATGTTTTGATAACGATCGGAGAGATCACTATGGATATAAGAGAAATACTTGGCAGGCGCATACTGTTTTTTGACGGCGGTATGGGCACCATGCTCCAGAAATACGGAATGAAAGCCGGGGAGCTTCCGGAGCTTTTGAATATAACGGATCCGCAGCTTGTGTGCAGGATACATGACGAGTATCTTGCGGCGGGGGCAGATATAATAACAACTAACACCTTTGGCGCAAATCCGCTCAAATCTGACGAGATGGGCGCGTCTGTCGATATGATAATTGCTGCCGCCGTGGGCAATGCCAGAAAGTCCGTGAATAAGGCGGGCGGCAAGGAGAGGTTCGTTGCGTTTGACATAGGACCTACAGGAAAGCTTATGGAGCCTATAGGCGATCTGAGCTTTGACAGGGCGTATGAGGAGTTTGCAAGAATCGCCAAAACAGCCGAGACGGCGGGAGCGGATCTTGCGATAATAGAGACGATGTCGGATACATTGGAGGCAAAGGCGGCGGTTCTCGCTGTAAAGGAGAATACAAAGCTGCCCGTGTTCCTCACGATGACATTTGACGAAACATATAAAACGCTCACAGGAGCGGATGTGCATGTCATGTCGGCAATGTTTGAGGGTCTGGGCGTGGATTGTCTCGGAATAAACTGCGGTTTGGGACCGGTGCAGATAGCTGAGATGATGGAGGAGCTTTCAAAGATCAGCTCTATCCCGATAATGGCTCAGCCCAACGCGGGACTGCCCCAGATCGTCGACGGGAAGACAGTGTATGATGTCGATCCCGAACAATTCGGAGAAGAGTGTGAAAGGATCGCAAAGTGCGGTGCAAGCGTGATAGGCGGCTGCTGCGGAACGACGCCGGATCATATAAAGGCGCTCATAGAAAGATGCGGCTCATACTCCCCTATCGTCGAGGAAAAGAATTTCACTGCAGCGGCATCGTATTCAAAGGCTGTGTATCTTGATGACCGTCCCGTTATAATCGGCGAGAGGATAAATCCGACCGGAAAGAAGAAATTCAAGGAAGCGCTTCGTGAAGGTGATGTTGACTATATAGTAAACGAGGCATTCAAGCAAAGAGACGCGGGAGCGCATATACTCGATGTAAATGTGGGATTACCCGAGATAGACGAATGCTCGATGATGGAGCGCGCGGTAAAGGCAGTTTCGGCAGCTGTAAATCTTCCGCTGCAGATAGACTCGTCAGATCCCGAGGTCATCGAGCGCGCGCTAAGAATATATAACGGAAAGCCGATGGTGAACTCGGTAAACGGAAAAAAGGAGAGCCTTGACGCGATCCTGCCGATAGTCGCGAAATACGGCGGAGTGCTTGTCGGGCTGTGTCTTGATGAAAACGGTATCCCGGAAACGGCGGAAGAGAGAGCGGCGATAGCAAAGAGGATAGCGGACGAGGCGGCAAAGTACGGGATAAAGAAAAGAGATCTCGTAATGGACGCGCTCACGCTCACGATCTCCGCACAGCAGAAAGAGTCGGCGGAAACGGCAAAGGCACTGCATATGATAAAGACGGAGCTTGGGATAAAAACCGTGCTCGGAGTGTCAAACATATCGTTCGGACTGCCGCGGCGTGAGATAGTAAACAGCACATTTTTCGCGCTGGCGCTCTATAACGGACTTGACGCCTGCATAATAAACCCGTGCGCCGATTCGATGATGAACACATACCGCGCATATAGGGCACTTGCCTGTATAGATACCGACTGTGCCGATTATATTGCGGCATACGCCGGAACAAAGTCGGAAACTACAGTGACGCGCGCGGATGCTGCGGCAAAGCCGGAAGAGGAAAAGCGTGAAAAGCTGTTTGATATAATAGTAAAAGGACTGAGAGATCAGTCCTATGAGGAAACAAAGGCGCTTTTGAAAACGAGGGAGCCTATGGATATAATAAACGGCATATTGATCCCCGCGCTTGACGCTGTCGGAAAAGAGTTCGAGGCGGGAACAATGTTTCTGCCGCAGCTCATGATGAGTGCCGAAACGGTCAAGAACTCATTTGACGCTGTAAAAGAAAAGATCATGGAAGGCGGCGTTCCGCAGGAGTCAAAGGGAAAGATAGTCGTTGCCACGGTAAAGGGCGATATCCATGATATAGGGAAAAATATAGTCAAGGTGCTGCTTGAGAATTACGGCTACGATGTGTACGATCTCGGAAAGGATGTGCCTCCCGAGGATATAGTGAACTGCATGAAGGAGAACGACATACATCTGTGCGGCTTATCCGCGCTTATGACGACGACGGTCGTGAGCATGGAGGAGACTATAAAAGCGATCCGCGCAGCGGGGCTTGACGCGAAGGTATGGGTAGGCGGCGCGGTGCTTACGCAGGAGTACGCCGATATGATCGGCGCGGATAAATACTGCAAGGACGCGCTTTCATCTGTGAATTATGCAAATGAATTTTTCGGCAATTAAAAAATACGCGGCATGTCCGCGTATTTTTTATTCCTAATCGTATGTGTCCATGAACCTTTGTTCTATCTCGCTTATTCCCTGCGTCTCCGAGCCTATGTCATTGTTGTTTGACGACTGCTGCTTGAAACGCTCATGATCCTTCTCGGCTTCCGGTATCGTGTGTATCCCCTGATCCGCCCATCTTTTAAGGATGGTGTTCATATAAGGGAACGAGAGCTTTCCGACTGCAAGCACACAGTAATCATAAGCAAGCCCGACCATGTCGGTGCTCATTTTCAGCTCGTCACGCCATGATTCGAGGTAGAGCCTTTCTGTCTTTGAAAGATTTCTCTCGTTTATGCCGAACAGCTTTCTCAGCATCGAGATATAGTCACTTCTCGCCGAGGCGTTAGTTATGTAAGCCTGAGCCTCGTCCATCGTGCTTATATTGTTCTCATGCCATGTGAGAGCGACCTTTTCAATATATTTCATGTTACGCTTTCCGAGTGAGACGCAGTATTCAAGGAGCATACTTATTACCTCGGGAGAAAATCCAAGCTCGTCATAGAACCAATAGAGAGTTTCTATATCGTTGTTGCCGAGCGTTTTTCCGAGAAGCTCCTGTGCGATGGTGCAGAGATCCGAAAGCGTCTTGTTGCCGTTTATTATTTCAGATATATCGTCTATCGTCTTTCTGTTCGTCTCCGGAGAGATCTCCTCGTCTGCCGAATGCTTTATTATGACCGTATCGCCGGTACCGGACATAATTCCTTTTTCATTCCAGTATTTGATGGCGTTTATAACATCGGATTCTATAAGACCGAGTTTTTTCGCGATCTCAGCCGTTCCAAGCGTCTTTCCCGTTGTCGCAAGCATCAGAACGTATATGTATACCATAACGTATGAAGCGTTCGACGAGGGCATTATGTGCTCTATAAAGTCCTTCGGGACAGGAACGAAATCCATATTAAATTTAAAATCGGGCATTTTATCTCCTCCAAACCGCAGATCGATTTTATCTGCAAAGACTATTTTATCACACTGCCGCGACTATGTCAACGAAAAAATTTGTATGTGTCACATGAACAAAAAGCTCGTCGTTACTATTCAGGTATCGCGCACTCCAAAAAGACCTATTGTGCCATAATAGGTCTGTCTAAGAGCATCTCTGTTATCTTACCAAAC
>DVNB01000069.1 GCA_018714695.1 Candidatus Ornithomonoglobus merdipullorum
CATACAGTGTTATTATATTTGGCAATCCCGATTATATAAATCTTAAGGCGGAAATAAAGAAGCTTCGCACCGAAATATCAAACCTCCTGCTTGAGCGCGATGAGCTTCGTTTCGTCATCTGTAAAAACATACAGACTGCATATATGCTCAAATTCGGCGCGCTTGAATATGAGGTGCTAAACCTCTACTATTCAGTAGAACGGCTCAAAAGAGAGATCGAACTTATTCTCATATGCCGTAACCGTCAACAGCCTATAGAGATTAAAGTTATAACTGCCACACTCGATGAAGAATTTGCCGAATATCAGGAACGGCTTGACGACCAGATGAACAATATAAATACTGCTTTTGAATACAATAACGCAGAAAAGCTGTCCGGAGATGAAACGAAGGAACTGAAACATCTTTACAGACAGATCGTTAAGAGTCTGCACCCCGATCTGAATTCAGATGTTACACCATCACAACTCAGGCTGTTTAACAATGCCGTTACTGCATACGAAAACGGAGACCTTGAAGCAATAAGAATGATCTCTGATATGGTCAATTCGCAGGATAACGAACATACGAAAAAAAATGATCTGTCTGAGCTTATTAAGGAAAAGGAACGCCTTAAAACTATTATAAAAGCTCTTCATAATGAAATAGATAATATAAAAAACGAATACCCATATACATTGAAAGTCTTTCTTGATGATCCGAAAAAAGCTGATGAAAAAATAAAAGAGCTTGAAGCGACAAAAGAGGAGCTGATACAACTGAAAGCATATTATGAGAGACAACTTCATATGCTTCTTAAAGAATGGGGAATATAGAGATGAGCGATATTATAAACACAGGTCATGCAGGACTATGGGGACTTATTAATGATAAAAATAGCGGGATTGACTTGCCAAAGCCATTTGAGCATGATATATTCCTCTTGCACACGCATATTGCCGGAACAAGTTATATAGAAGATATAATGGAGCTTGAGCCATTTATAAACGCAGGCGACAGACTGGAAATGTTCCGTGAGCCTGACAATGAATATGACGAGTTAGCAATAGTTGTTAAAAACGCCGATGGTATAAAGTTAGGCTATATACCACGTGCGCAAAATGCCGTGCTCGCCCGGCTCATGGACGCGGGGAAACTGCTGTTCTGCAGAGTCTCAGGCAAGGAGCTGGTAAACGAGCGCTGGCTCAAGATCAGCATAAAGATATACATGCGTGACTGAATGTAAAGGTCTGTTATATCAAGTATAATGCAAAAGAGGATAACGCTAATGCGTATCCTCTTTTGCTGTTATGGTGAGCAGTGCAGTCACTATCCTTGGTGCGCAGGGCTGTTTAGCTTGTAAGTTCTGTTTTGCAGCCTTCTCTGAGATCAATCTTTTCCATCTTACTATTTTTATCAAATCCGACTGCTATAAGCATTCTACTGATCAGGTCTTCCGTAACGACACACCCATTCTGTCATGAGTGTCAGAATAATCACTGTATCTATTTGTTATAATATACCATATCATGTTACGATATGTGTTGCCAATATAGGATGTATGTAAATTTTTTATGAAATGCTAAAAAACTGTTGAGATTTGATCTTGTTTATGGTATAATCGGATGTGGAGATTTTGTGCCTCTTGGGCGAAGTTTTGCGTAAAGGAAACGGTTTTTATGTTCGGATATGTCACGGTTGCGAAAAATCAGCTTACGGAAGATGAATATAAAATGTTTTGCGCGTATTACTGCGGTGTGTGCAGGGCTACTGCGGCGCAGGGATCGCAGGCGGCAAGGCTCGCTCTGAGCTATGACATAACGTTTCTGGCTATCGTTCTCTCGTCTGTCCTTGATGGCGCGCCGCAGACTGTTTCGAAGGGCTGCGCGGCGCACCCGATCAAAAAGCGCGAGAGTGTTTTGAACGATCCCGCGGTGGACTATGCCGCTGCCGTCGGAGTGCTGCTTTCGTATCTGAAGCTTGCCGACGACAGGCGCGACGACCGCTCGTTCAAGGCGGCGGCGGGCATGGCGGTCATGCACTCGGCGTACCGGCGCGCGGGAAAGCGGTACGGCGCGGAGTCGGATATGATAAAATGGCAGCTTGATATACTGAGCTCGCTTGAGGAGAGCGGGTGCGGATCCGTTGATGAGACGGCGGATGCGTTCGCGAAGATACTTGAGGGACTGTTCACGCCGCCGTTCATAGAGGATGAGCCGACAAGGCGCGCGCTCGCATGGCTCGGGTACAATCTCGGAAGATGGATATATATTATAGATGCGTATAACGATATGGACAGGGATTTCGGGGAAGGGGCGTACAATCCGTTCCTCGCGGGAGGAAAAACTCCGCAGGAGCAGAAAGGGCTGCCGGAAACGGAGCTCAGTCTTACATTTACGCTGGAGAACATAGCGTCCGCGTTTGAGCTGATAGATTTTAAGAAAAACAAGAGCATTATAGGCAAAATGATCTATACGAGTCTCAAGGCGAAGCAGCGTTCGGTGCTTTCGGGCGAGGATGCCGGGGCACGAAAGATCGTTTTCGCGGGGATGAGATGTGCACGGAGGAATGAAGGTTAATGGATCCATATAAGGTTCTGGGGGTCAGCCCCGATGCTGACGAGGAAACTATAAAAAAGGCGTACAAGGAGCTTGTAAAGAAGTATCATCCTGATAAATATGTGAACAATCCGCTTGCCGATCTTGCGGCGGAGAAGATGAAGGAGATAAATCAGGCGTACGATATGATCATGAAGAAGCAGACGTCCGGCGGCGCGCAGCAGCAGCGGGGAGGCGGCTACGGCGGCGCCGGGGGCTTCGGCGGAACAGGAGGTTTCGGCGGAGCGGGCGGCTTTGGAGGCGGTTACGGCAACGTAAAGCCGACTTTCGAGCTGGTGAGGACTCTTTTAAATATGAACAGGCCGGTGCAAGCTATGCAGGTCTTGAATCAGCTGCCGAAAACGGCGGAGTGGTACTATCTTAACGGGCTGGCGATGATAAGGCGCGGCTGGTACAGCCAAGGCATACAGTCGATGGAGCAGGCGGTGAAGATGGATCCGTCAAACACAGAATACAGCGATATGCTGAACAATGTCAGGAACAGAGCGTCATCGTACAATACCGGCGGAGGGATGTACTCGTCGGGTCCGGACTGCTGCTCGTCAATGCCGTGCCTTTGTCTGCCGTGTCTTTGCCCGTGCGACTGCTGCTGATGCACGGTCACCCTATGTTGTACATTTGAAGGGAGAATATAGATGTCTAAGGAAGAAACTAAAGAACAGCATATCACCTCCATAGGCGGCCAGGCGGTCATGGAAGGTGTGATGATGCGCGGACCGTATAAGACGGTCACAGCGGTCAGAAAGCCTGACGGAGAGATAACAAAGAAGATAGACGAAAACGGCACCAAGACGAGACCTAAGATCTGCAAGGTACCGATAATCCGCGGCTGCGTAAGCTTTGTGGACAGTCTTGTGATCGGCATGAAGGCGCTCATGTACAGCGCCGAGTTCGTGGACATAGAGGAGGAAGAGGAGTCGGAGAGCAAGTTCGACAGATGGCTTGAGGATAAGCTCGGAGACAAGATAAAGGACGTGGTCATATATTTTGCCGTGTTCCTGTCAGTGATCTTCAGTGTGGCGCTTTTCATACTGCTGCCGTCGCTGCTCTCGGGTCTGGTAGAGTCGATACCGGCTATAGAGAGCTTCACCTCAACTCAGACGTTCACAAGCGTTTTCGAGGGCGTAATGCGAATGGCGATATTTCTGGGATATATGTTCCTGATATCGAGGATGAAGGAGATAAAGCGTGTCTTTGAATACCACGGAGCGGAGCACAAGACGATCGCCTGCTACGAGGGCGGCGAGGAGCTTACGGTGGAGAATGTAAGAAAGTACACAAGGTTCCATCCGAGATGCGGAACAAGCTTTCTTCTTTTCGTAATGATCATAAGCATAATCGTATTCGCGTTCCTGCCGAGGTTTGACGGATTTTCGGGAATAGTTTCGATACTGCTCAGGATGGGCACGAGGATACTCTGTCTGCCGATCGTTGCGGGATTATCGTTTGAGGTCATAAAGTGGGCGGGACGCAGCAAGAGTAAGGTCGTTCAGCTGCTCTCAAAGCCGGGACTTTGGCTCCAGAGACTTACCACACGTGAGCCGGACGATTCGCAGATCGAGGTCGCTATAGCATCGATGCTGCCGTGTATCCCGGAGAACAAAGAGGAGGATAAATGGTAATCGGCAAATTGCGCAGTGAGCTGCGCAGGGAATTGGGAGAGAATGCGCATGAGGCTGACTGGATCATAACTCATGTGACAGGGCTTACGCAATCCGATTTTGTGCTGCGTCCGAGAGAGGTCACCGATGATGAGCTGCGTGAGATACGCGGTTTGGTAAATCGAAGGCTTGACGGAGAACCGCTCCAGTATATACTGGGCGAAACAGAGTTTATGGGACTCAGATTCAAGGTCACAGGGGAAACACTGATCCCGAGGGCGGACACGGAAACGCTCGCGGAGGAGGTAATAGAGAAGATAGGAAACAGGAAGCGTCGCGTGCTCGATATAGGCACCGGGAGCGGCTGCATAGGTATAAGCATCGCGAAAATGTGCAAAAATGCAGAGGTGACGCTTCTGGACTACAGCGACGCGATACTTGACGTAGCGTCGGAGAACGCGGAGCTTAACGGCGTAAGCGCAAAGACCGTGAAGTGCGACATACTGGAGGAGATACCGGAGGGGAAATACGATATTATTGTGTCAAATCCTCCGTATATAGAGACCGAGACGATATTCGGGCTTGACAATATCGTGACCAGCTATGAACCCATTGAGGCGCTCGACGGCGGGTTCGACGGACTGATGTTTTACCGGCGCATAGCCGAAATAGCCGGAAAGCTTTTTGACGGCAGCGGCTTTATAGCGTTTGAGATAGGATACAATCAGGGCGAGGCGGTAACGGAGCTTTTAAAGGACGAGGACTTTTCAAGCGTCAGACTCAAGAAGGACGCCTGCGGGAACGATCGAGTTGTTACGGCGAAGCTCAGACAGGGTGTATTCGAGCGCGGAGATTGAGATAATGAGATCGGGCGGACCGACGGAGACCTGCGGAGGCGAGCTTAGATATATTAATGTGAAAGGGGAACAGAATAAATGAAAAAGATCGGTATACTCACAAGCGGAGGAGACTGTCAGGGACTTAACGCGGCTATCCGCGGCGTGGCAAAATCACTTTACGAGGAGTTCAATGACGATGTCGAGATCTACGGCGTACAGAACGGCTATGCCGGACTCATATACGGGGACATCAAAAAGATGACAAAGTCGGATTTTTCCGGTATCCTCACCCTCGGCGGAACGATACTCGGGACCTCACGCCAGCCGTTCAAGATGATGCGTGTCATCGATGAGAACGACAGGATAGATAAGGTGCAGAACATGAAGGACAACTATAAGAAATGGGAGCTCGACTGCCTTGTTGTCCTCGGCGGAAACGGGACTCACAAGACCGCAAACCTTCTGAGAGAGGAAGGTCTGAACGTGGTATCGCTCCCGAAAACCATTGACAACGATGTATGGGGCACGGACATGACGTTCGGCTTCCAGAGTGCCTGCGACATTGCAACGCAGGTAATAGACTGCATCCATACCACCGCGACATCACACGGCAGGATCTTTATCGTTGAGGTAATGGGTCATAAGGTCGGCTGGCTCACGCTTCATGCGGGAATAGCCGGCGGCGCCGATATAATACTGCTCCCCGAGATACCGTATGATATAGAAAAGCTCGTTGCACTCATAAATAAGAGAGAGAGCTCGGGAAAGAACTTTTCGATCCTCGCCGTTGCAGAGGGTGCGATCTCGAAACAGGAGTCAGTCATGAAGAAGAAGGAGCTCAAGGCGCTCAGAGCAAGCCAGAGTTATCCTTCGGTCGCATACAAGGTTGCGGACGAGCTTTCAAGATACGTGGACAACGAGGTAAGAGTCACAGTTCCGGGTCATTTCCAGCGCGGAGGAAGTCCGTGCGCCTATGACCGGGTTCTCTGCACGCGCTTCGGTGCTGCCGCAGCAAAGCTTATAAAGGAAGAGAAGTACGGCAACATGGTCGGGCTCCAGAATAACCGTATAGTACCCGTGCCGCTCAGTGAAGTCGCAGGCAAGCTCAAGAAGATACCAGTGGACTGCGATCTCATAGAAACGGCAAGAGAGGTCGGCATCTCGTTCGGAGACTGATCCGCGGGAGGGATACGGTTTTATGACAAGAGAAGACAGGTCCGAGGAGCTTTTCAGATCCGGGTTCAACTGCGCTCAGTCGGTGGTCGGGGTGTTCTGTGATGATTTCGGGATAGATCTCGACACCGCAATGAAGCTCACAGAGTGCTTCGGCGGCGGGTTCGGAAGAATGCGGCTCGTCTGCGGAGCGGTATCGGCGATGGGCATTGTATCCGGCATGGCGCTCTCGCGCGGCGCCGGAGAGGGCAACACGAGAGCCGCCGTTTACGGCAAGGTGCACGAGCTGACGGATAGGTTCAAGGAGAACAACGGCACGATAATCTGTGCCGAGCTTTTGGGGCTCGATAAAAATACGAAATATGAGGCAAAGCCGGAGGCACGCACCGAGGCATACTACAAAAAGCGCCCGTGCATCCAGTGCATAAGGGAATGTGTGAGGCTTGCCGAGGAGGGACTTAAGGAGTACCTTCCGGAGGGATAAGACAAACGGCAGGCGCAGTGAAATGTGCCTGCCGTTTGCTGTATAAAATTTATCATTGGTATTGCAAATGCTTCTCATTTGTGATATACTAAAGAAAAGCAAGGAGGGGATGCCGATGGCGAATGACATAGAGATCAAGCGTAATATAAAAGACAGTGTGTTTTCCGCACTGTTTCGCGATCCTAAGTATCTGCGCGAGCTTTGCAAGGTCCTTAAGCCGGATGTTACCGAAGCTGAGCTTGACAGCATAAGAGATGTTACGATAGAAAACATACTCATAAACGGCCTTTACAACGATCTTGCCTTCACTGTCGGCTCTATTACGTTGTGTCTGTTTGAGGCACAGAGTACTTGGTCATATAATATCCCGTACAGAATGACATCGTACTGCGTAGAAAAGTTTCGGGAATTCGTGATAAAAAACCAATGCAATCTTTACGGGAAACGAGCCGTGCGACTGCCGGTGCCTTTGTTCTATATGGTATACACCGGACCGGACGAGATACAAGCCGATACCTTGACTCTTACCGACACGTCATTCGGGGGAAACAAGGGCTCGCTTGAGGCTGAGGTAAAAGTAATACATCTGAGCAAGAAAAACAATATTCTTGATCAGTATATCAAATTCACAAGGATAAGCGATGAACAGGTAAGGCTTCACGGGAGAGGCCGTGAGAATATGGCAAGAATAATCGACATGTGTGTTGAGCAGGACATACTGAGTGAGTTTCTGAGAGCTAGAAAATCGGAGGTGATCTATATCATGGATGTATTATTCAATGAAGAATATGCACAGAAGATGTATGTGCTTGATGAGAAGAAAGTAGCTCGAGAGGAAGGAAGAGCTGAGGGCGAAGCTAAAGGAAGAGCTGAAGGAAGAGCTGAAGGCGAAGCCAAGGGCAGGATAGATGGCATACTTGAGACTATCAGAAACCTTATGGTCAATATGGGAGCCTCGGAGGAAAAGGCACTTTCAATGGTAGGTATACCTAAAAGCGAGTGGGATACGTATCTTCCAAGACTTGCCGAATGACGCTGTAAGCTGCAGATCATGGATGTGAAAAGAGCGCATGGATTTTGCGCTCTTTTTTCCGCAATGGCGAATTTGTTTTGCTGAAAATTAAGTATATATTTGGAAGAGAGGAACAATCTAATGGATTTTTTAATAAACAAGCATCTTTTTGCGGCGTACTGCGGATTGATATCAAGCGGCTATTCGTTGACAGATCTATCCGATATTGATATAAGGGCATTGTATAACAGGATACAAAAAATCACATTTGACTCTGAAATATCAACTTACTTTTCATTTGCAAAAACAAATACAATAGAAGTAAATCCGTATTATCCGAGAGGATCGGATCTGTCTGCTGCATGCTTCTTTCTTGAAAACGATATTAACGAATATATGGATTTTCTGAGATTTTGCAATTCTTCGAGTGCAAATGATGAGGAATTTATCAAGTGGATCAAAAATTTAAAAAAACCGCTTAAAGCAATTGAAAACCATGCCGAATTTGGCTCATTATTTGCAGCATATGAACAGATCATAAACAATAGATTTGCGGATATCAACAGGCAGCTGCGAAACTTTAAAAACAAAATAAAAGACTTTTACGGCTTTGATGTACAGTTTGTGTTTGTGCCAAATCTGCTGCAGTCGAAATATCTTACGGATTTTGTGTTTAAAAATAACACATTGTATATTATCTCAAACTCATTTTCGCAGACAGCGGCAGCGCATGAATATTTTCATATCGTATTAAATGGAAAAAAGAATCTATTAGGCAAGTTGATGAAACAAATTGATATTGATAATTTTGTCGATACTGACGCAATGATACGTTTCGGTTATATGCAGGATGAGTCGGTAAACAGTAAGATCAATGCGATAGAAGATTGCATAATACGCGCAATGTGCGGAGTTTTAACGGAAGATACAGAAGCATATTGTAAAATGAATATAGAATGCGGATTCATAGGTGTACCTGCGATGGTAGAAAAAATAAAAGAGACAGACCTTTCATGTTTGGATATTGACAAAATCATTTCAAATATGGCAGAAATACATTGAGGTAAGACAGAGGCTAGGGTGTGCCGCATCTTTGATGTGATCGACCGGTGACGTGGTAAAAGCGCCGCACCTCTGTCTTATTGTATGGTAAACTATAGCTTCTATGCTTAAAAGTGGCGTTTCTCATTTGCTGTTCCGTCTTCTTTTAAAGAAGCTTTTTTAGTGTGGTTTTTCTTTAATATGATAAATATGCATGTTATGCCGCCAATTGCAAATAATGCTAAAATCAGCCATTCAAGCTCAAAGCCTCTTTCTGTATACTTTATACAAGCCGTGCAGGAATCTCCCGTTATTTCCGTTACTATATATCTGCCGCGCTCGTCTGCCTCTGCATGCTCCCATGATCCGTCCTTTAGCAGCCATACTTCTGCCTTGTTCTTGTTTTCGTTCAGTAAACGGATCTTTGTCCTATCTCCGTCCCGTAGCTCTGTGCCTGAGATCGTGATGTCATAAACCGACGCGTCCGCGCCCGCAGCCTCAGGCGGCTCTTCCGTGCCTGCGGTGACGTGCAGTTCCGCTTCATCGGTAAAGCTCCCTTCCGCCAGCGCGAGCGGAAGTTTTCCGCTGCCGTTCCGTTCAATGCTCTCGAGCGAAGTTATATAGGGACTGTATTCGCAGATGATCTCTATATCTCCGGTGACTGTTTCCGTGTCAGGCTGCTGCCATTTCCCGTAATACCCCTCTTTTTCGGGAGCCTTTGGATATTCGATCTCGGATGTGCTGCTCCCATATTCTACATATCGTTCTTCAACGACCTCATCATCAGCCACAAATCTTACGGTGAAGCTGATGAATCTTGACGGTGTGCCGTCAATGCCCTTCATAGCGTCAAATCCGGCAGGCTCCGCTATGCCGCCGTAGCTTATACCGTCGACCGCGCCCAGACCGTTATCGACAAAGAGATTTTGCGATAGACTATTTAAGTTTTCCGCGCCGCCGCATATCGCGCCGGTATTTTCTTCACCTTCTATTGTGACTATAGAGCAGCAGCAGGAAACGATATCGCCCTTGCCTGCTATACCGCCGGAATATCGTTTGCCCCCAATTTCGCATTTTGCATAGCTGCGGCGGACGGAGGCTTCGCTTTTGCCTGCGATACCTCCTGTGTAATCTCCATCGGTGCTTTCGGCATTGCCGTAATTCTCGCATCTGTAAACAGTTCCGAGTGTGGAATATCCGACGATGCCGCCGGTGCAGTCCAGCTTTCCGGTTATATGCCCATCGTTTATACAGGATTGCAGGATCGATTTTGTACGGTATGTAAATTCAAGAGTATCGGGCCGCTCTATATCGTCCTCGGGGTCATCGGCATACTCTATAGCCATGGCCCCGGCTATGCCGCCTGTGTTTCTGTCAGCCTCGACGGCGCCGCTGTTATAACAGCCCTCTATCTTGCCCTGCTTGGTCTTTTCTATGTCCTCATCCGAAACATCGAGAACAAGATCTCCGTTCCTGTCATTGAGATCCTCGGCGCCGTCAGCGATAAGATCGGTTATCACGTTAAGCTGATCGCCTATGGCTTTGAGCTCATCTGTCAGTGTGTCTGTTCGGTCAGATACACTGTCTTTCAGCTCGCCGAGCTCGGCAGATATTTTTGAAACGGAGCCCGACAGAGAATCACTTGCGGTCTTGAATTCATCACCCAGCTTTTTAAATTCCGGCGTGTTTTCATCCGACAGGTCTTTAAGTATCTGTTCCATATCACCGAGCGCGTCTGTAATATCCGCCGCCGTGCCCGACATCTCATCAAGAGCGGACGCAAGACCATCCTTGGCAGTGTCAAGCTCGGCAATGGTATCATCTATATATTCTCCGGCGGCGTCATGCATGGCATCCGCGGCATTTTCAAGATCTTCGAGGCTTTCCGAAACGTCCCCGCGGGCATCCGATAGACTGTCTTTTGTATCATCTGCGATGGCGGAGACGTCATCAAGATATTCATCCGCGGCATCATGAGCACTGTCTATAGCGTCGCTGAGCGCACTCAGTCCGTTCGATATATTATATATCGCGCTGTTCATATATTCTGCCGCGCGCTGCATATTATATGCCGCAGAGCGAAATTCCGAAAAGTTTATCTCAGCATTCACGAGCAGAGTGTCAAGACTCTCCTTAGCGGTATTGAGAGCGGAGATATATGCGGCGGTGTTTTCCGCTATCGTTTTTATATTATCACATACCGCCGCCGCGTTTATGCCTATGCTCTCAAGACTCTCGGGCTTTGAACGCAGTATACCTTCTATAGTTTCAAGCGACTGTTTTATGGTTTGCTTTGAAGTGATCATTGTAGAGACAGATTCCGACAGCTCGCTTACGGCAGCTCTTACCTTGGTTTGATCCTTGAATCTGACCGCGTCCTCAAGATCATTGAGCGCGCGCACGGCGCGTCTTGCTGCGCGGTCGATATTGCTCTCTGCCCGCGACATCTCATTGACGGCAGCTCTTATATCGTCAAGCTCATCTCCGAGCTCTGGACGCTCAAGCTCTATGTCCTCAAGTATACCGGCAGCAGCGTCTAAGGAGTCCACCAGGCCGCCTGCACTGTCCTTTACGCTGTCAAGCTCTTCATCAAGCTCCGGAGCGTTTATGTCGGTATCTTCAAGCACATCCGAGATGTCATCTGCGGCGCTGCCGATCTTGCCGCCGCTGCTTTCAAGACTTTCAAATACCGGTATGAGCTTATCTATCGTGTCCGACAATATTGCCGCCTGCGCGTTTATCTCAGCGATATTGCCGTCTGCAAAGTCTGAGATATGATCAAGCATGGTCTCGGCATTGCCCTGCGCGTCCTCCGACAGCTCTGAAAGTCTTGTAAGACGCGCTTCTGTATCGTCACCCAGACCTTCGGCATCGGTTATGAAGCTGTCTGTCATTGTTCTTAAATTATCCAGCTCGCGGCGCACCGCCTTGAGAGTATCCTCAGATGTGTCGAGCACGACATACGGCTCCGCTTGACCTGTGATACCGCCTGTGTCCTTTCTGCCGCGTATGAGCCCGCGATTTTGACAGCCAAGTATGTATCCGGACTGCCTTCCGGCAATGCCTCCGACATTGTAGCCAACGTGCTGATAGCCTATGTCCGCATTATTTGTGCAGCCCTGTATTATTCCCGATGAATACCCGGCAATTCCTCCGGTGTCGCTGTGCCCTAAAGGACTGTATTCCTTGTTCTCTTCTCTGCTGAGTTTAAGATTTTCTATCAGTGCGCCCGCGTCTGTATCCGGCGCGGTCACGGAGCCTTTGTCGTCCTCATATGAGGTGTTCACCTCGGCGCTGTTCACACAGTCAAAGACCGCCCCCTCGTTCCTGCCGGTGATACCTCCGGCAGAGTTCGTTCCTGTGATACTGCCGTATGAGCCGCAGCCGATTATTTTGCCGCTGTCTGTATTTATACCTGCGATACCGCCTATAACGTTTTCACCCTGTATTGTCCCATCAAATCTACATGACTCTATAATACCCGAATTTTCTCCCGCGATCCCGCCGATGTGCTCCATTGAGCCTCCGGGTAATATGTCTCCCTTTACATTAAGATCTGTGACTTTTCCCTCCGGCTGTATATATCTGAAAAGCCCCAAGTTTGAGCCGTCTTTTGTGATGCGCAGTCCTGATATAGTATATCCGTTGCCGTTGAAGGCGCCGCCGAAGGTGGGGACCGGCGAAAAGTCTGAGCCTTCAAGGCTGATGTCACATGTCAGCTCCGCGGTCTTTCCGCGCGACCATGAGTCGAGTGTGCAGTTTTTTGAAAACTCTATAAGTTCTTCTGTACTTGAAATGGTTATTGTCTCGGTTTGAGCGAATATCGGCTGCAGCGATGAAAGCGTGCATATGATCAGCGCAGCCGCAAGAACGCCTGCAAGTATCCTATTCTTCATTCGTCACACCTCCGTTTTTTAGCTTTTTTAAGCTGAATGACGTCTTATCTATTATGAAATCGCCAAGCACAAGAAGCTGCGGCAGTATACCCATAACGAGTACGATGGATATGACCGTTCCCCTGCCGAGCGCGATGCCTATGGATGAAACTGCGGGATCGGAGGATAGCAGTCCTATCGCAAATCCCGCGGACGCGAGTATGGCACCAGATGTAAATATGGTCGGGAACGCAAGGTTCAGAGAGCTTTTTATCGCGTCAAGCTTGTTCATTTCACGTCTGAGCTCTGTATACCTGTTCGTTATAACTATAGCGTAATCTATATTGGCACCCATCTGTATCGAGCTCACAACAAGATAGCTCATAAAGAAAAGCGGCTTATCCTGAAGAGTCGGAACGGAAAAATTCATCCAGACACTGCCCTGTATGACCAGTATGAGTATGAACGGAAGTCCCGCCGAACGGAAAGTGAAGATAAGAACTATCAGTACGAAAACTATGGACAGCACGCTTATTATCATATTGTCTCTTGCAAACGACTCCGACAGATCATGATTGCTCGTTGCGTTCCCCACAATCAGAACATCCTCACCGTAATACTTTCCTGCCGTGTCTCTTACGGTCGTCAGGAACTCAAAGGTTTCCTCACTCTCCTCGGGTATGTTAAGATCCATGACCAGCCGCGTGTGACTGCCGCTTTCGAGCTGTGCCTTTCCATCGTCAAGCAGCTCGTGCATATCGTCCAATTCCTCCTGCATTTCATCATCAAGAGAGGCGTAGCCTTCCTCTGTAAGATCATATATAAAATCGAATATATCCAATAATGCTATCCTGTAGCCGTCGATCCCGCCGACGATCCTGCCGTATTCCTCCTTGTCTGCGGCATATGCCGAATATATAAGGCGTACTGTTTCTATATCCATATCCGTCAGCTCGGAAAACTCACGCGGGGTCAGGCTGTCTCCCACGGAATATCCGTCTGTTGCCTCTACGGAGGCAAGAGCGGTGACGGAATCCACCTGAGGGAAGGATTCAAGCGCGGACTTCAGCGTCTGTTCCTTTTCGTAGTCGCCTGACGGGATAAGGACGGCAAGCGTATTCGCTGTGCCGAAGGTTTCATCTATTCTCTCTTTTGCAAGCTGTGAATCGTTTTTTGTTATCGTAGTAAGGTTTGTGTAGCTGTAAGCGTACGGACAATTATTTGAAAGAAAAAAGCCCGCAACCACAAAAACCGCAAATATCCAAGGAGTGATATATCTCGTTTTTACAACGATTTTGCTCACTGCTGATATATCGGGTACAAAGCTCTTATGGTGTGTTTTGTCTATCAGGCTCGAAAACGACATAAGAAGTCCCGGCATAAGAGTAAAAACTGTCATTATGCTTATGATGATAGCCTTTATAAGGACTATCGCCATGTCAAAGCCGATGCGGAACTGCATAAAGCCCATTGCCGCAAGACCGGAAAGCGTGGTAAGACAGCTTCCGGATATCTCCGGGATCGATTTGCACAGCGCCGTTATCACAGCCTCCCGCGCTTCCTTTGTCTCACGTTCCTCCGTATACCTGTGGCATAGGATTATTGCATAGTCTATCGCCAGCGCCAGCTGCAGGACCACCGCGATGGAGTTTGAGATAAAGGAGATGGTCCCAAACATGAAATTGCTTCCCTTATTCAGTATTGCCGCCGTGCCGAAGGTCATGAGCAGGACGGGGACTTCCATATATGTGCGCGAGGTGATAAGCAGCACCGTTACGATGATAACAACGGCGATGACCATGACAAGGTTCATTTCTCTTTCGGTGGTTTCCGCTTTTGTGTTGCCGAGTTCGGCTGATATGTACGTATCGTGATCCTTCAGCAGATCTTCTATTTCTGAGAGCGCGGTTTCACAGATGTCATCATCCGAGGTCCCGTCAAAGGTCACCGAAAACAATGCGGACATATCCGTATAGTGATCCTCAGTATCATCAAATGCTATCTCCTTTACTCCGTCGATCTCCTCCATTTCATCACACAGAGCTTCGGCGGAGGCATAGGATATATTGTCGACCATTACCTCTGCGGTCGCGTAGGTGATAAATTCTTCCTCCATTAATGTCAGTCCTCTGCGTGTCTCCGTTTCCTCGGACAGATAATCGGTCAGTGTGTTGTTGACGGATACCCAGTTTGCGGAAATGGCGCTGAATACGATAAGCAGCAGATATATTACGTAAAACATCCTGCGCTTATCGACAATGAAAGCAGCGGCTGTTTCCAGCGGAGACGGCTTATTGTGCGCGGTGCTCATAAAATTCCTCCCTAAAATAGTTGACAAATGTTTATTAAACAACTATAATAGCATTATACTATTGAATGTCGGATAATACAATACACAATTTTGTCATGGGAGTTCAATACTCAACATCTGTGATCAGATGTGTTCATTTGGAGGAGAAATTCATGAAAAAAAACGAGGACAGACGTGTCAGAAAGACAAAGAAGGCAATGACTGAGGCTCTTGCCGCTCTGCTTGAAAAGAAACCGCTGAATGAGATAAGCGTGCGGGAGATATCTGAAATTGCCGATATAAACAGAGGAACATTTTATCTTCATTACCGCGATATATACGATATGGTCGAGCGGCTGCAAAACGAGATATTTGAAGAATTCAATCAGATAGTAGACCAGCATGAGCCGAAAGCAAACAGTGAAGAGCTTTTTCCGATGCTGGTCGAGCTTATGAACTTATTATCCGAAAATGCTTCTCTTGCAAAGGTACTGATAGGAAAAAACGGAGACGCAGCATTTGTTGACAAGCTCAAAAATGTTGTCCGTGAAAAATGCTTTATAGACGTCAGAAAGCAGTTTGGCATAAAAAATGATGCCGAATTTAATTATTTTTATCATTACATTGTTTCGGGCTGTATCGGGATCTTCAGCGAATGGCTCAACAGCGGAATGAAGGAATCTCCTCAGGAAATGGCGGATTTTATAGGAAGGATGATCATAAGCAGCGTAAGGGCGGTGGAATAGACCGCCCTTACGGCTGTGCGGGATATAGTTCGAGACTGTTTAAAAAGTCTGAAAATAGCAAAAAAAATTTAGAAATCCTATTGTTTTTTTCTGTGATTTATATTAAAATAGAAGTATATTAGGTGGTGATCAAATGGAGGATATCAAGAGCTTTCATTGTCCGTGCTGCGGCGCGCCGCTTGTGTTCAGCGGCGGAAAGCAGAAGCTCCACTGCGAGTCGTGCGGCAATGACTTTGAGCCGGACGCGGTGAGGGAGTTTGCCGAGGATGATGAACGGACTAAGGCTGATTCTAAGTATGACTGGACCGATTACGAGCCGCGTAAGTTCGGCGCGGCGGAGGGACGGATGCTCGCGTCGTATTCATGCCCGTCATGCGGGGCGGAGATAACGGGCGATATCAATATGGGCACGTTTATATGTCCCTACTGCGGTAATTCGTCGGTGGTCATGCATACTTTTTCCGGCGCGTATATGCCCGATTATGTTATACCGTTTAGGATAGATAAAAAAGAGGCGATGAAGCGATTCCTTGACAATGCCAAGGGCAAGATATTTATTCCAAAGCAGTTCAAGGAGAGCGCAAAGCTCAAGGAGATAAGCGGGATGTATGTCCCGTTCTGGATGTTCGACTGCGATGTGACCGGCGAGGCGACGTTCCGCGGGATACGCGTCCGGTCGTGGAGTGACGGCAGTTACAATTACACGCGCCACGATCATTATATGCTCTACAGAAGCGGCAGCGCGGTCTTTAAGAACGTGCCCGTGGACGCGTCAACTAGGGCAGAGGATCAGTATATGGACAGTCTTGAGCCGTTTGACTATAACGATGCGATGGACTTCAGCACGGCATACCTCGCTGGCTATCTTGCCGACAAATACGATGTGTCGGCGGAGGAGAGCATTAAAAGGGCGAACGAGCGGATAAAGCAGTCATTTGCCGATATGCTGAGGAGCACAACAGCAGGCTACGGAACAGTTTCGGTGAACGGGACGAGAGTTGAGTTTTCTAACGGCAGGATAAGATATGCGCTGATGCCGGTGTGGTGGCTCAATATAAAATATAAGGATAAGATGTACAGGTTTGCGATGAACGGTCAGACGGGTAAGGCTGTGGGCGATTATCCTGTCTCACGGTCAAAGCTTGCGGCGTTCTTCTGCGGCACATTTGCGGTGTTAGGCGCCGCTGCCGCGGCGATCTGGTATTTTATTTGAGAGCGGAGGATAGGATGAAAAGATATTTTGCATTGATAGCCATGCTTGCGGTGTTCCTGTTCCCGACGTTCGCGGATGCGGCGTCTGTCGCGATAGATCCCGTGAGCGACTATGCGGATATGCTCACCGATGCGGAGGAAAGCGAGCTTGAACAGCGGCTTGAATACATAAGAAACACATACGCGGCGGATACGGCGATAGTCACGGTCCCGACGCTTGACGGCAAAAGCGCGGAGGCATATGCCGATGATTTTTATGACTATAACGGCTACGGGATCGGTCCGGACGATTCGGGGATACTGCTTTTGATCTCACGAGAGCCGCGAAACTATCATATGACCACGATGGGCAGATGCTTTGACATATTCAATGACGCCGCGATAGACTATATGTGCTCGAATGTCGAGGCACAGCTGAGGAACGACAATTACTACGAGGCGTGTATGAGATTTGCGGAGGACTGTGAGTCGGTGCTTTCGGACTATGAAAACGGTGAGCGGTTTGAGGAGCCTAAGAGTGTCGGGATGCTCTTTATCATGCTCGGCATTGCGCTCGTTCTGGCGATAACGATAACGGCGGCGGCAAAGTCGTCGATGAAGAATGCAAGACCGGGAGTGAATGCCGACCTCTATGCCGAGGGGCGCAAGGTCAACCTCATTGGCTCGCGCGACGTTTTTCTGTACAGCGATGTGACCAAAACGCCGATACCGAAGCAGCAGAGCGGCGGAGGCTCAACGGGGCATATATCGTCGAGCGGCAGAATGCACGGCGGAGGCGGCGGAAGCTATTGATATGAAAGGAGAATACTATGGGACTTATAAAGGCGGCTTTAGGCGCCGCGGGCGGCGCGCTGGCGGATCAGTGGAAGGAGTATTTTTACTGTGATTCGCTCGACAGCGATGTGCTTGCGGTAAAAGGCAGAAAAAGAACGGGAAAAAGGAGCTCGAACAGGCGCGGCGACGACAATGTGATCTCGGATGGTTCGGTCATAGCCGTGAATGAGGGGCAGTGCATGATGATAGTGGAAAACGGCATGGTAACGGAGCTTTGCGCAGTTCCGGGCGAGTTTGTCTACGACAATTCGAGCGAGCCGAGCATTTTTTGCGGTGAGCTCGGGGACTCGGTGAGAAGAACGTTTGAGGAGATAGGGAAACGGTTTTCGTTCGGCGGAGAGGCGGCTGCCGATCAGCGCGTGTACTATTTCAACACCAAGGAGATAGTGGGGAACAAGTACGGGACACCCGCTCCCGTGCCGTTTCGTGTAGTGGACAGGAATATCGGGCTTGACATGGATATCTCGATCAGGTGCCACGGCGAGTATTCGTACAGGATAACGGATCCGCTGCTGTTCTATACCAACGTATGCGGTAATTTCGATGATGAGTTTACCCGCGATATGATAGAAGGTCAGCTCCGTACCGAGCTTATGACAGCTCTGCAGCCGGCGTTTGCGAAGATATCTGAAATGGGGATAAGGTACAGTGCTTTGCCGGGTCATACGTTTGAGCTGGCGGAGGCGCTGAATTCGGTGCTTTCTCCGAAGTGGGGAAAACTTCGTGGGATAGAGATAGTATCGGTCGGCGTATCATCGGTAAAGGCGTCCGAGGAGGACGAGGAGATGATAAAGGAGCTGCAGAGAAATGCGGCGTTCCGCGATCCGTCAATGGCTGCGGCGCATATGGTCGGCGCGCAGGCGGAGGCGATGCAGAGCGCGGCGAAAAACAGTGCAGGAGCAATGACCGGGTTTATGGGTTATTCGGCAGCCGCATCAGCCGGCGGAGTAAATGCCGGAGATCTATTCAAGATGGCGTCCGAACAGAGCAGGGAGAGTAACGCAGCTAATATGAGCGGTGAATGGATATGCTCGTGCGGTGCGAAAAACAGCGGAAAGTTCTGTTCCGAGTGCGGCGCACCGAAGGGCAGCGGCGAGTGGGTCTGCTCCTGCGGAGCGAGAAACACGGGGAAATTCTGTTCGGAGTGCGGTGCACCGAGACCGAACGGTGAGTGGGTCTGCACCTGCGGGGCAAAGAATACGGGAAAGTTCTGCTCCGAATGCGGTGCGCCAAGACGCGGCTGATGAGTTAGGATGTTGTTCAAAGAGGGCGGGAATGTAGCATTTTGTTTTTTAATAAAATATGTGTGTGACGATCTGCCCTTGTCCCCCTCCAAATTTGCACCACGCTTTACGCGGCGCAAATTCGGAGGGGAACAAGATGGGGGTAAGTTGACAAGCTACTAAAATATTATATAAAAAATATATATGAAGGGAGTTTTAAAGTTGGAAGAGGTTAAAATGAAATGGCTCGATTCAAGAGTCAAAGGGGGATGTGTAACGTTTGGCGTTCCCCATGCGATGGGCGAGGTAAAAAAGGGCGAGACGTTATGTGTCACTCAGAACGGCAGTGAGATACCGTCACAGACGAAGCCTATCGCATACTGGAATGACGGAAGCGTAAAGTGGACGTCGGTCGCAGCCGAGACGGACGGGTCGGAGATAACGGTGTCCAAGGGGACACATAATGAGCTGCCCGCCATGGCGGCAGAGGAGCGTGACGGCTCCGTTACCGTTGATAACGGACTGTTCAAGGCGGAGTTTTTTACCGGCAGCAGAACGCTTGTGAAAACGCCGGAGCTTGAGGTTGGCATACGCGCCGTAAAGTCGGTCGTAAAGTACGACGGCGACGACACGGTGAAGCGCAGCATACCGTTTTACGGTGAGGCAGACGAATGTGTGATCGAGGACACGGGCGCGGTAAAGACGGTCGTGCGTATGAAGGGGACACATAAGGCTGCGGACGGCTCGGAGTTTCTGCAATTCATATTGAGATTTACACTGTATAAGAATTCAAACAAGCTCGATATAATGCATACGTTCATTTACGACGGAGACGCGCAGACAGATCTTATCGGCGGACTGAGCGTTGATGTTACGCGAAAGATGAGCGGGTCTTGCATGAACAGGCGTGTAAAGCTTGCGGGCGACTATGGCATAATGCATGAGCCGCTCCAGATACTCAATGTCTGGAGACCGAGGATAGGAACGAAGTATTACGATATGCAGATGCGCGGTGAAAACGTAGATGTTTCGGACGCGATAGACGCGAGAAACGGTCAGCCCTGCGCGGAGATGCTCGACAATGTGACGATCTGGGACAGCTATAAGCTGTATCAGGCTACACCTGACAGCTTTATCGTTAAGAAGAGGACCGCTCCGGAGAAGTGCGCGTATATCGACGCCAATTTCGGCGGACGCTCAAAGGGACTCATGTACGCCGGTGATGAAAACGGCGGATTTGCAGTAGCCATGAGAAGCTTTTATCAGAAGGCGCCGTCGGCGGTAACCGCTTCCGGGCTTTCGTCAGACGCGGGAACGCTTTCGGCATGGATACATCCGACTGAGGCGGAACCGTTGGATATGCGCCATTACGATACTATAGCGCATGACCAGACATATTACGAGGGTTATCCGTGGGTAGGCTCCGATCCTTACGGTGTTGCCGCGACCAACGAGATCTCTGTCATGGTATATTCCGGCACGCCGTCTGACGAGAAATTGATGAATGACGCGGATGCCGTACAGCGCCCGGCGGTGGTGGTATGTGAGCCGCAGGTGTATAAGGATACCGATATCATGGGTGTGTTCTCGCTGCCCGACAGATCAACGCCTCTCAAGGCGTGGCTTGAGGACGAGCTTGACAAAGCGGTAGATTTCTACATCAAGGAAGTGGAGCAGCGCCACTGGTACGGACTGTTTAACTATGGTGACGTGATGCACACCTATGATTACGGCAGACACTGCTGGAAATATGACATGGGCGGCTACGCATGGCAGAACACGGAGCTTGTGCCGACGCTCTGGCTGTGGTACGCGTTTTTAAGAAGCGGCCGCGGCGATATATTCGATATGGCGGAGGCTATGAGCCGTCATGCAGCCGATGTTGACGTGTATCACATAGGCGACAAGAAGGGCATAGGCAGCCGTCACAACGTTATCCACTGGGGCGACTCGTGCAAGGAGCCGAGAATAGCGATGGCGGGACATCACAGGGCGCTCTATTACATCATGGGCGGCGATCCGAGGATCGGCGATGTGTTCGACGATGTACGTGACGGCGACTTTGCGACGCTGAAGAACGATCCGCTCGGAGCGTTCTACGACAAGTCGGAGATGAAGCTGCCGACACACGCAAGGAGCGGTCCCGACTGGTCCACATACTGCTCAAACTGGTACACAGAGTGGGAGAGACACGAGAATACAAAGTACCGTGACAAGATACAGACGGGTATAGACGATCTCAAGAAGGCGCCGATGAGGATGATCTCCGGCTCGAACTTCGAGTATGATCCGTACACCGGACATCTCGGCTATATAGGCGAGAGCGCGGCGGGCGGCGCGCATCTGGCGGTGTGCATGGGCGGACCGCAGACATGGATGGAGCTTGCGAATTTGCTCGATGATGATGTGTTCAAGGATATGCTGATCCAGTACGGCGAGTTCTATTACCTGTCGGTCGAGGATAAGGTAAAGGCATCGAACGGGCTGCTCACCGGAAACGGTTTCGTATACCCGTACATGGCAGCCGGCATGGTAGGCTATGCGGCAAGGGAGACGAAGAACGAAAAGCTTGCGTACCAGGTATGGCAGGTGCTGATACATTCGCTCGCAGGAAAGGACAAGGACGAGGGCTTTGACAAGGAAGTGATAGAGAACTACTTCAACAACAGGGCGCTCGACGAGATGTTCTGGATAAGCACGAACTTCACGGCGCAGTGGTGCCTGAACACGATAGTGGCGCTGGAGCTGACGAAGGATTACATGAAGGATACAAAGGAAGAATATGAATGGGAGGACTGGGTCAAGTGATCCGTCTGACCGCACGAGAGCCCCGCATCGGTATGATGCGGGGCTTTTGTGCGATGTGCTGGTGGCGGCTGTAATGTGGAAACTCAGCTCGGCAGGGATAGATATTGCATCCGCCATGCATAAAAGTAATATAATTCAAAAACCGTGAGTGCTTTCTCACGGTTTTTGAATATCATCCAAAAGTCATTAATTTAACGGTTTAAGGGCAAATCACACCGTACTGCACAGCCTCGTCCCCATCCAAATCCGACTTGGCGGATTTGGGCAAGGGGGAAGCCGCCTTAGGCGGCAGGGGGTCCGAGCACCGTTTTAAGCCAAAGCTCAAGTATGCGCACCGTTATGCGAAATATATCACTATAGACAGTTGCGGTACCGTAGCGCACCGGACCCCTCGAACTCCGGCTCACGCCCGAGTTCGTTCCCCTTGCCCGAATTTCTGCCGCATTATGCGGCAAAAATTCGGAGGGGAACAAGATGCAGAGCGTAACGGCATATATAGCTTAAGTTAATGGCATTGATAGTATCCGCCCGAATGTACGACAGAAACAACGTGCACTGCGGCAGAAATTATTATCATCTGATCGAATTTAGAATAAAACGGAGCAAAGGTGCTCCCTGCGCGGGCGGATGATATCCGCCCCTACAATACATGCAATGTGTGTGACAGGGCAAGGCTGCGCGCGCTTAATCCTCGTACGGCAGGATCACTCCGAGCCGCATCATTTCGAGCATGTCTATCACCGAGATCTTGCCCTCATCGTCTGCGGTGGAGAAGGGAACAAGCACATCGTCTTCCGTCAGCTCGAGTGTGTCGGCTATATCGTTTAACCTGTCCTCGATCTCGCGCTTTTTGAGCTTGTCCGTCTTTGTCGCCACCACGATCAGCCGCTCGTGGTAGTGGCGGATCCAGTCTGCCATCTGCACGTCCTGCGCTGTGGGCGTGTGGCGGCTGTCTACGAGAAGTATCGTCTGCACAAGCTGCTCACGGTTGGCGAGGTAGTCCTCCATCATGTCGCCCCACTTTGCGATCTCCTCCTTTGACCGCTTTGCGTAGCCGTAGCCCGGCAGATCGACAAGGTATATCTTCTCATCTATATTATAGAAGTTGATCGTGATCGTCTTTCCCGGTGTGCCCGAGACGCGGGCGAGCGATTTCCTGTTCAAAAGCTTGTTTATGAGCGAGGATTTGCCCACGTTCGAGCGTCCCGCAAAGGCGAATTCAGGGATCCCCGAGTCGGGGTACTGATTCTTTGCCACTGCGGATTTTTCAAATTTTGCGTTCTGAAAATTTATATTCATTATTTTTCTCCATTCCGCCGCGGGGAAGCGGCAATGCTGTTATGTCAGCGCGTTTTGGAGCACGCTGTCCATGTTCGATACGGGTATGAATTTTATGCCGTCGCGTATCTCCTTCGGCACGTCGTCTATGTCGGGCGTATTCTCCTCGGGGATTATCACCGTTCTTATGCCCGCGCGGTATGCCGCCATCGATTTTTCCTTTAAGCCGCCTATCGGCAGTACCCTTCCGCGGAGTGTTATCTCGCCGGTCATTGCGACGTCACGCCTTACGGGATGGTTTGTGAGCGACGACACAACAGCTGTCGCCATCGTTATGCCCGCCGAAGGTCCGTCCTTCGGAACGGCGCCCTCGGGAACATGGATATGTATGTCCTTATCCTTGTGGAAGGATCCGTCTATATGCAGCTTGTCGGCATTCGAGCGGATGTAGCTTATCGCGGCATGGGCGCTTTCCTTCATAACGTCGCCGAGCTTTCCTGTCAGCTCCACCTTGCCGCTGCCGCTCATGACGTTTACTTCAATCGAGAGCGTTTCACCGCCGACGCTTGTCCATGCCAGTCCGCGCGCGACGCCTACCTCGTCATGCTCGTTCATCATGTCAAAATGGTATTTTTCCTTGCCGAGATATTCCTCAAGGTTTTCAGCCGTCACCGTCACCGATTCGCAGCCGGTCTCGAGTATCTGCTTTGCGGCCTTGCGGCAGAGCGCCTCAAGCGTCTGCTCAAGCTTTCTCACTCCCGCCTCGCGCGTATAGCTGTCTATTATCTTGTTTATTGCCTCGTCCGTTATCGAGAACTGCTCGGACTTCATGCCTGTCTTTGTGAGAGCCTTCTTTATAAGATAATCGTGCGCTATGTGGAATTTTTCGCTTCCCGTGTAGCCGGAGAGCCTTATTATCTCCATTCTGTCGAGTAGAGGCTGCGCTATGCGGTCGAGCGTGTTCGCGGTGGTTATGAACAGCACGTTCGAGAGATCAAACGGTACTTCTATGTAGTGGTCGCGGAAAGCGAAATTCTGCTCGTTATCCAGTACTTCCAAAAGCGCCGCCGAGGGGTCGCCCTTGTAGTCGGCTCCCATCTTATCGATCTCGTCAAGCAGGATAAGCGGGTTCTTCACCTTCGCCTCGCGCATCGCCGCCATGATCCTTCCTTCCATCGCGCCTATGTATGTCTTTCTGTGACCGCGTATGTCAGACTCGTCATGTATTCCGCCCAAGGATACGCGAACGAATTTTCTGCCCAGCGCGCGGGCGATCGATCTTGCGATCGAGGTCTTGCCGACTCCGGGCGGACCTTCAAGGCAGAGAACAGTCGCATTCCTGCCGTTTGTCATCTTTCTGACGGCGAGAAATTCAAGTATGCGCTCTTTTACCTTTTCAAGACCGTAATGATCCTCCTCAAGTATCTGCTGCGCCTTCTTTATATCGAATTTTTCGCGCGTGTATTTGTTCCATGGCAGGTCGAGCACGGTCTCAAGATATGTTCTCAGTACCGAGCTGTCTGCGTTTGAGGCGGGGAGGCGGGAGAAACGTTTCACGTCCTTTTCAAGCTTTTCAGCCGTCTCCTTGCTCATCCGTGCCTTTTTGATGCGCTCCGAAAATTCCTCGGCCTCGGCGCTGACGCCGTCCTTTTCGCCGAGCTCCTCCTGTATCACCTGCATCTGCTCACGCAGATAGTATTCGCGCTGGTTCTGATCCATTCTCTGCTTCGTTTTGCGCATTATCGACTGCTCTATCCCGGCGATCTCAATGAGGTTTTGCAGCCTCAGTATCAGCTCGTCCGCGCGGGAGGTGAAGTCAAGCTCCTTTAAAAGACTGAGCTTTACTTCAAAATCGAAATCTACCGTCGCCGCGACGTTGTCGCATAGCTGTCCAAGATGGTTCACGCTCATGATACTCATGAACCGCTCCGGCTGGAGGCGCGTGCTTACCGAAAAATATTCCTCAAATTTCTTCTTCACCGAACGGCAGTATGCTGCCTCAACGCTCGTTATCTCCGAATATGTCTCATCGACGCGCTCGACGGCGAGCTTGAAGAACGGCTCCTCCTGATAGTATCCGCGCGCGATGCCGCGGCAGATACCCTTTGCGATAACTCTTGTCCCGTTCCCCGGGAGCTGCATTATCTGCTTTATCTGAGCGATGGTGCCGATCATTTCAAGGTCGTCAAACTTCGGTCTCATATTCCCTACGTCCTTTTGCGGGACAAGGAATACATAGGAATTGTTTGTATTCGCGTCGAGGACAGCCTTTACCGATACATCCCTTGCAACGTCGAAGTTGAGCTGCATATACGGAAATACAACAAGTCCACGCATAGGTACCGCAGGCAGAATTTGTGTATTATTATCCAATTTAGTATCACTCCAATGTTTACGATTTCCCAGTGTCTTCTGTAGAATAAGATTATAGCACATGAGAGTGCCGTTTTCAACTGTTTTTTTCTGTGTAAAAAAAACGGCGCCCGGAACAGTGAGCGCCGTATGCTTCGAACATCAGTCTTCTGTCTCGGGCTCGTCCCATGAATGATATACATTCTGGACGTCGTCGTTATCCTCGAGAGTGTCGAGCAATTTTCTCATGTTTGTGATCTGCTTTTCGTCGGTGAGAGTCGTTGTCGTCTGCGGTATCTGCTGCGCTTCCGCAGAGGATATGGTATATTTACCCTCCAAAGCCTCTCTTACGGCTCCAACTTCAAGCGGCGCCGTCTCTATTTCAATAATACCGTCTCCGATCGAAACGTCCTCGGCTCCCGCCTCGAGCGCGTCCATTGTGACCTCATCCTCATCAAGCTCGCCGTCCTCGTCCTCGATAACTATTATACCCTTATTGTCAAACATAAAGCTTACGCAGCCGGTCGTCCCCATGTTGCCGCCGTATTTCGAAAAAGCGGCGCGGACATCCGCCGCGGTCCTGTTCCTGTTGTCTGTAAGCGTTTCAACTATCACAGCGACTCCGCCGGGACCGTAGCCCTCGTAGGTTATCGCCTCATAGTCAGCACTGCCCTCTGCGCCCGACGCCTTCTTTATAGTTCTGTTGATGTTGTCGTTGGGCATGTTGTTCGCCCTTGCCTTTGCAATAACATCCTTCAGGCTGGAATTATTGGCTGGGTCGGGACCGCCGGCCTTTACCGCCACTATGAGCTCACGCGCGATTTTTGTGAATATCTTCGCTCTCTGAGCGTCGTTCGCGCCTTTCTTTCTTTTTATTGTACTCCATTTCGAATGACCTGACATGTCATACACTCCTCATACTATAATTTATCTTAACGCGTCCATTATATCATAGCTTGGAGAGTTTTTCAAGTGCTTTGGTCAAACTTTTCACGATTTTCATATAAAATGCGTATAAAACAGCGGTTCAGAGCAGGGCTTTTACAGTCTCCTCGTCAGGGTCCACGTACAAGATCCCGCGGTTGCCGTCGAGTATAGCGGATGAGCCGGGAGTGAGGCTGTCTATAAAACTGCCTGCCTGTATGATCGCGGGGACTCCCTTCGATCTTGCGAGTATCGCGGCATGAGAGGCATCCGTACCGTTTTCGACTATGAATCCCAGTATCTTGTCGCTGTCGAACCGGACTATGTCGCTCGGCGGAAGGTCACGCGCCGCGATTATGACCGGCTCGGATGAGAGTATCTCACTCAGCTGCAGTCCAAGCAGGATGCGTATCACCCGCTCGGATACGTCGCGTATATCGAACCGCTTCGCGCATATGTATTCGCTCCCCGAGTCCTTGAAGAGCTGTATATATTTTTCGCTCGTAAGCGCCACCGCAGTCTCGGCGTTTATCATCTCGTCGGAGATTATGTTATATACTTCTTCGGTAAAACCGACGTCTTCTACCATCATTATCTGTGTAACGAAGATGCGCGCGTCAGCTTCGTTTATTTCCTTCGCAGTTTTTTTATAAAGACGTTCAAGCTCCGTCACCGCCTCGGCCCGCGCGCGTTCAAACCGCATTATCTCGTCAACCGAGGAATCTATATGGTATCTGCGCACAGGACACTCGTCGTGCTTGAAAACATACAGATTCCCGTATGCCACGCCGCCGCAGACAGGTTTTCCGTAATATTTATCCATAATATATCCGGCATGCATATGCACACCGCTCAAGACCTCCCTTCCCCTAGAAACGGCAGTTATGCCGTATTACTGCATATTATTATATCAAAAAAGCGGACGGATTTCAATAAAAAGTGTGTAAAACCATGTATATTTATAAATTTTACACTGAATAATTAATGAAATGGAGTATTGCAAATGCACATTGACGCAAGCTGACCGCTGCGCGGAGTGTCCGTTTATTATTCATTGTTGAGCTTCAATTGTACATTGATCCGTGTTGACATGCGGTGAAAAAGATGATAAAATCCTAATATAGAATTATCCGGAGGTATGAAATGAGAACAGCGGGTATTATTGCGGAATTCAATCCGTTCCATAACGGACACAGATATATAATAGAGACGATAAAAAACACTGTCGCCGATTCTGTTATCGCGGTCATGAGCGGCAGCTTTGTGCAGCGCGGCGGTCCTGCCGTAACAGATAAATGGACACGCGCGCGTGCGGCGCTCGACGCCGGGGCGGATCTGGTGCTGGAGCTGCCGGTCGTTTATTCGGTGAACACGGCTCAGCGGTTCTCGCGCGGGGCAGTGGAGATATTGAACGCCTGCGGCATTGTTGACGTGCTCGCGTTCGGGTCGGAGAGCGGAGACACGGCGCGGCTCCTGCGTGCGGCGCGGCTCATCGCGGACGAGCCGCCGGAGGTCTCGCGCAGGATAAAGGAGCTTTCGGCGTTGGGCATGAATTATCCCGCGGCGCGAAAGGCTGCGTTTGAGGAATCGGCGGGATGCGCGATACCGGATTCGCCGAATGATATACTCGCAGTGGAATATCTGCGCGCGATATACGAGACCGGCTCGGAGATCGCGGCGGAGGCTGTGCGGCGCATCGGCACGGCGCATGATTCGGAGAATGTGTCGGACGGGATCGCGAGCGCTTCGGAGATACGCCGCCGGCTCATGGCGGGCGAGAGCACAGAAGGGCTTTTGCCGGACGGCGGTTTCCCGGTATATGACGCGTCGCGGTTAGACACGGCTGTGATCGGGAGGATACGCGAATGCGGCACTGCATATCTTTCGAAAATAAACGACGTCGGCGAGGGGCTTGAGAACAGATTCGTCAAGGCGGCGATGTGTGCCGATACTGTGGAGGCGCTCTGCGCCGCGGTAAAGTCCAAGCGCTACACGCTGAGCCGGATAAGGCGTATAGCGTGGTCTGCGCTTCTGGGGCTCACAAGGGAGCTGTGCTCCGCTCCGCCCTCGTACATCCGTGTGCTCGGGATGAGCGGGAGCGGACGGGGACTGCTGCGGGAGATGAAAAAAACGGCGTCGCTCCCGGTGGTCATAAAGGCAGCCGATTACGCGCGCGCGCAGATCGATCCTATATTTGCGGCAAACGTGAGGGCGGAGGACTGGTTCGCGCTCTGCGCGCCCGACGCAGCGCTGCGCCGCGGCGGGCGGGATATGACCGTGTCGCCGGTGGTGAGGTGATTAATGTATTTTATGGTGGTATGAGGGAAACAGCAATTTAATTCTAATTATGATACAATATGATTATTACAAATGAGGAAGAATGTAGTCATATACTGCATGTGTCTGTAAAACAATAAGAGGATGTGAAAAAGGATGTTTAAAATTGCAATTTGTGACGATAATGTTGAAGTTTGCAACACAATAGAAGATTTTGTCTATGAGATCAGACCAAACAATATTGAGTGTGACATATATCAAGACGGAAAAGAACTGGTATACGCATATGAAAAGAATAAGGAACGGTATGATATTATCTTTTTAGATATTGAAATGAACGAGTTTCTCTCTGCTCGTCCTCAAGTTTCTTGTTGAGCGTGAGGTAGACAGGGATAAAAAATACTTGACTTATGATAACAAATGTGTTATCATAATCTAAAGGGGGCATTGCGGTGTATGAGATTGAATTTTACTACGACAAAAACGGCAGATCAGATATTGTTGATATGCTTGACAATTTGAAGAAAAGATCTGCAACAAGCAAAAACGACAGAATAAACAGAGAAAAAATACTCACCTATATAGGCGCGTTAGCAAAGTACGGTACGAGGATAGGGAAACCTTTTGTAAAACATATTGATGGAGGCTTATGGGAGCTAAGGCCGCTTTCAAACAGAATATTTTTCTTTTATTGGAAGGATAATAAGTTTGTGTTATTGCACCATTTTATGAAAAAGACGCAGAAAACTCCGCCTAAGGAAATCAAGCAGAAAAGACTTTTTGGAAAGGAATGATGATAAGTGAAACAAGTAAAGACATTTGCGGATTATATGAATGACGATGAGCGTGTGTCCCCGGCAGAAAGAGAAAAAATAAATTTTGAAATTGACTTGATCGGGAAATTGATCGAAGCAAGAGAGCAGAAAGGATTATCACAAAGAGAGCTTGCCGAGCTTTCCGGAGTTAAGCAGCCTGCTATAGCGAGACTTGAGAGTATGAAAACAACTCCGCAAATAGATACTCTTTTTAAAATATTAAACCCTTTAGGCTATACGCTCTCGATCGTTCCGTTAAAATCGGATGCTATAGATAACAGAATATAAAACAGCGCGGCGGAAAATTTCCGCCGCGCTGTCTGCTTACAGAGTAAAGAGATATTTTAAGAGGAGAGAAATTATGGGGTTGGGGTGTTTATTTTACTATAACGAGTTCCTTCACTTCGTCCTCATAGATCCTTATGAAGAGTCTGTTGTTCTCGTCTGAATCATATGCTGTAACGTCATCGAAGTCTGCCGCTGTGATGTTGTTCTTTGACTTCGTTGTGTCTACGCTGTAGACCTTCACATCCTCGCCGATGCTGTAGTTTGCAGCGGCGCCGTCGTTTACAGATACGTTTACCGAGTCTGCGAAACGCTTTTCAACCTTTCCGTATACGAGCTTCATATCGTTCTCGGTATCTGTCACAAACTCATCGTTCTTTGCGCTGATGTCCAGAAGAAGTCTGATGCCTGCGATGTTTCCGTCGGAATCTGTCTTGTACTGGATGATGTCGCCCTCTTCAAGCTTCGCGCCCTCGCCCTTTACAAGGACTGTGTCGTCAGCTGCATAGAGGCTTACTTCTTCGCCGTCAACAAGTGCGGTGAGAATGTCTGTCTGCTCGTCGTTTGAGTTCATACCTGTTGTGATCTTCTTAACAACTGCCGCCGGTGCGCTTGTGTTTGCCTTGAATGCTGTGTCTGTGAGCACTACAACACCTGCGGTGTAGCTCTCGCTCATGTCGTATACGAGTCCCGAATACGTCTGGTTGTTTTCGAATACGCTTGAATCAGTAACGGTTACATCGCTCGCATCGCTTACGTCGAACACGATCGTGCTGTCGGATATTCTGATGTTTCCGAACTTGCGTGTCGATGCGTTGTAAAGCTCGTCCTCAAGCTTCTTGTTGAGTGTGAAGTTGTTTATATCGGCAGTGCCTGCCTCGCTTCTGTCGTTTGCAATGTTGATCTCGGTCACCTTATCCGAGGAATTCTTCGAATAGGTTATGAGCTGCTTTACTGCTGAGCCCTCGTTTGTGAGCGCTGTGAGCACATTTGCCGGGGTCGATGTCACGCCGTTGAGCTTCGGCTTGTCTGCAAGCGCGAGAGTTACCTCCTCGCCGCTCTTGTCAGTCGCCTTTATATATACGGTCTCACCGTCGTTGCTTCTGTATGCGTTCGTGAGATACGCGTAGCCGTCGCTCACTTTGGAGATCGTCTTTACAGCCGCGATCTTGCCAGATATATCGAGACAGAATTCAGCCGTTGTGCCTATAGACATATCCTCTGTGAAGTCGGGCGAGAGCTTGTAGAGCTTGCCGTCTATGGTGTAGCCGTCCTCGCTCTTTGCCTGGATCTTTCCTTCAAATGAGTTTCTTGTCGCATAGATCTCGCGGTAGCTCTTGTCGAGGCTTTCAGCTATCGAGAGCACGTCCCACTCCTTGAGATCCTCGGGCTCTGCCTCGCTGCTTCCGAGATACAGCTTATAGTCGTCGTTATCAAATCTTATTACGGTCTTGTCCTTGCCGACAGCCTTGTTTACCGAAACGTAGTCGACCGTTACATTCTTGTACTCAGTTACGAAAACGATGTCGTACTTCGAGTCGCTGTCGGTGTCGAGCAGCGTCATATACGCCTGCTTGCCCTCAAGGTCTATGAGATCTGTCGAGAATTCCGCAGTTCTGTTGTTATAGATGAGCTGCGCGTCTGCGGCAATCACTGCCGTTGAAACTCTGCTCGAATCCTCATCCGCGTAATATTCTACCGCGTTCAGCGAATTCTTTGTTGTGAGTCTTGAGAAGAGATCTGAGTTGAGCTCGACCGTCTTGTTCTTGCCGCTTACCGGTATCGCAAGTATTACCTCGCTGTCGCCGCTGCGGGTCTTTTTTGCATAGCAGGTAACGTTGTAGCCGAGCAGGCTGCCGAGCTCTGCCGATGCGGGATATACTTTGTCGTCTATTCTTACACTGTCGTCGTTTACGCTCTCATAGCCGTTCAACGCCGCAGCGCCTACTGCGGTTATCTGACCGCTGAACTTTTCCGTTTCAAGGTTGTCGCCGAGAAGTGTCTTGTCGGTCACCTCAAATACAGCGTTTGAGCCGAAGCCTGTCTGCTCCATTTTATACGTCTCGAGCGTGTTGTTTGTGAGGATCGCAACGTTTCCTCTCGAGATCGGCGCGTTTGCCGTACCTTCAACGTTCTTTATCATCTTGTTCTCGTTCGCTACCGAGATATAGCCGGAGGGGTAACCGCCGTTCTTCTTTGCCTTCGTGTCATAACCTGCGGCTCTTACCATTATAGCTACTGCCTCGCTGTAGCTGATCTCGTCGTTCGGTCTGAAGTTGCCGTCTCCGTCACCCTCTACGAGCCCGAGCGATGCCGCCACATTTATATAGCCGTTTGCCCAGTGATCCGCAGCGACGTCGTCAAAATCGTCCGAACCCTTTGCGTTGTCGGCAGCTTCCTGCATGCCCATAGCGGTTACCGCCATTTTTGTGACCTCTGATCTTATGATCGTATCGTCGAGGCGGAACTGGCCGTTTTCGTCGCCGTTCATGATGTTGAGTGATGACAGCACCGAAACTGCCTCCTCAAATCTCGTTCCCGCCGCTTCCGATGGTACTGCCGCGAGAGCCGGTATCGAGCTTGCCGCGAAGCATCCGCCGAGTATTGATGCGATAATTCGTTTGTTCATACATAACCTCCAATTGAATTTGATTAAGTTGTTGTTGAGTCATTGTCGTTTACGTAATTCAGCTTTACGTTAACCACAATCACATAATACACGATTTTATTCGTAAAATCAAGCTGTAATGTTTTCATTTGAAGAAAAAAACAGGAAGAAAGATGCATTTTTCACATAGAATACGGATCAAACAGCGGAATTTGTTAAAAATGACATGATTTTTTAAAAAAAGTCTGGACATTCTGTGTAAGATATGGTAAGATATAAGCATATATAATATATCTGTAAAGTTTCCTTAACTTTTTTGATATATTATATAGATACAACACGGGTAATATGCGCGATTCACGCGCATAGCGTAATTGTACATAAGGAGGAGATAAAATGAGGAAATTACTAACATTGATCACAGCGACATCGATCGCGGCATCTGCCGCATCGGGCATCACCGTGTCCGCATTCGATCTCGGACGAGTGAGCTTCTTTGATACGCTGCCGATAAGTGCGTCGGCATCACCAAGCCCATCGGTATCGCCGAGCCCATCGGCATTGCCGAGTCCGTCCGCAGCGGCAGATCCGTCGCAGCCGCCGGCACAGTCGGCATCACCTGCGGCATCGGAGACTGCTTCGCCGACACCGGCAGTTTCGGAAAGTCCGACGCCGGAAGCGAGTGCAGCGCCAAGCCTGTCGCCGAGTCCGTCGCCAAGTCCGACACCTTCGGCAGGCTCGACCGTAACGGGTATTACGTTCAATAAAAAAGAGCTTGAGCTAAGCGTTGGAGAAAGCTTTGAGCTTAATGCGGTGTTTGAGCCGGAAACAGCGGTACCGGGAAAGCTCACTTGGTTTACGAGCGATCCGTGCGTAACGGTGAATAACGGCGTAATAACTGCGGCTGCGAGCGGAAGTGCCGTTATAATGGCGGTAGAGGAGACGAGCGGCCTTGCCGCAAGCTGCTATGTTACCGTAAAAGAAGAATCGGGACTTCTCGATCTCAGCATAACCGAGGGCGTAAAGCAAGTCACGGTTGAAAAGAACGGAGTGACAAGCGAGGTTATCGCAGGCTCGAATAGGCTCGAGGCGGGCGAATACATCGTGAAGGCAGTGAGCGAGGAAGGCTATACGCTTGAGCCGTACAGCGAGACTCTCAGCATCAAGGCGGGAGAAACGGCATCGCTGTCGGTTTCGGCATCAAAGACGTCGTGCATCATAACACTTCCGCAGGTCACGGGATGCACGATCACACCGACAGAGGGGAGCGTTTCGCCTGTCGCGGCGGGAGGCAGCTACAGCTTTACCGTTACTACGGGAGCAAGCTTTAATACCGAGAATATGGTGATCAAGGCGAACGGAGAACCCATAGAGGCGGTAAACGGTGTTTATACCATAACCGATATAAGAGAAGACATAACGATCTCGATAGACGGTGTCGAGGTAATGTCATGGGATACGAGCCTGAAGAGCGTAAAGGTCCTGGGCATAGATGCGGTGCTTGAAAATGACGTGTATTCGGTAAGCGTTCCGTACGGCGCCGCGATAACCACGGGCGATATAGCAGTAGAAACGACTGACGAAAACGCAAACTATACCGTTACCACCGAGGACGGGAAATTTACTATAACCGTGACCGCGGAGGACGGAACGAAAAAGGCGTATACGCTCAATGTGACGGAAAAGGAAAAGACGGCTGTAGATGACGCGGTCCTTTCGATAAGAAAGCTCAAATTCGATGATGCTGCACAGAGTTCGGATGGTTCGTACGCGAGTCAGGATGAGGTCAGGGCTGACGTTGAGGAAAAGATAAAGGATGCGGCGGGAAGCGGTATGACCGTGACGGTCGTAAATGGAGACAAGACAGAGCCGGTACGCGGCACGCTTTCAAGTCCGGACGGCACAGACGGAGCATACGAGTATAATGTCACTATTTCGGACGGCACCGAAACACGTGAGATCACGGTATCGGTAGTGATAAACGCGTATGATTACTCGATCTCGTCAAGCGATATAACAGCGACATCCACGACGATAACGATCAAGAATCTCAGCAGCTCCACGACCGCGGCGCTGTATAACGAAAACGGAAGCATCGTGAGAAGATGGACCTCGCCGGAGGGCGGAAGGGTGACTTTCAGGAACCTTGAGCCGGGATATATGTATGTGGTAAAGCTCAGAGACGAGAATTCGACGGAAGTGCCGTCAAGCGGTACTTCGGTAAGGACACAAGGCTCATCCTCGAGCAACAAGAGCACAAGATATTATACAGTTACATTTGACGAGGGAAGCCACGGCGAGATCGTATCCGGCAAGACAAAGCAGTCGGTAAGGCTCGCGCGTGCGCCTGAGTTCCCGGAGGTAGAGGCAGACGAGGGATATATATTCAAGGGCTGGTCGAGCAACGGAGTGCTCGTTGAGGATCCGGATAAGGTGCAGATAAGATCGACGACCGAGTTTACGGCTATTTATGAGGAGTCTTCGGGATCGTCCTACGGAACGTCGATAAACAGACCGTCATCTGACGACAATATACAGGATATTCCGCAGCAGCCGACGGTAACGAGCTATTATGATGTTCTTCCGTCAGACTGGTTCTATTCGAGCGTTATGAGCGTGAGCCAGAAGGGTTATATGAACGGTACGGGACCGAATATGTTCCAGCCGGATCTGACGCTCACAAGAGCGATGCTCGTTACGATACTTTACAGATATGCCGGCGAGCCGGAGGCTGAGGGCGTGAGCTTCAACGATGTGCCGCTGAACACTTGGTACACCGACGCTGTAACATGGGCAGCCGATGCCGCGATCGTAAACGGTATCGCACCGGGAATATTCGATCCGAATTCGAATATAACACGCGAGCAGCTGGCAACGATAATGTACAGATATGCCGAGGCGTTCGGCTACGATACGTCTGCAGCGGGAAGCATTATAGCTTTCAGGGATTCGGCATACATTTCCGACTGGGCGCAGACTGCGCTTATCTGGACCATCGGCGCCGGAATAATAGGAGGCAGGGACGACAATACGCTCGACCCGGGCGGCTTCGCGACAAGAGCGGAGGCAGCCGCGATCATTGAAAGATTTGAAAACTATATAGGATAATGTACCCGACGCCGTGCGGCGGCGAAGTTTGTCGGAGGTGTCTCAGATCCCTTCGGGGACAGATCATAATACGGTCTGTTTCCGGAGGGATATTTTTTTATACGGCGCATGTGTGAGCTTATTTCTGCATATAATCTGTAGATGAATTTGCTTAATTTCATTTGTATGATGTGCTATGTATATGTTTTGAAATTTGGTTATTATGAGGGTTGATTATTTTCTTTAAATATGGTATAATTAACAAATTAGCGGGAATGAAAACATGATTTTACTTGCCAGTAGTTATGAAAATCATTTGTCAAATGTAAGTGCAAGATATCTACACATAAATTGTATTAGTTTACCTGCAAATATGGTTAATAGCATGAGAACTATATCTATTTACGATTAAATATACGGAAAAGAGGAAGTGGCACCTTGGACGATAATATTAAAACTGACAGAGATAAACAAAAGCCGAGCAAGCAGGAAAAGGTTGTTTCTCTATTTAAATTCATTGAAGAATTAAATAAACTAAAGCAGAAAGTAATACTTAATGTATCGGATTATCCGTGGTGGAGGTCAATAGATTCATTCCCGAATGATTCGGAGAATATCAAAGTATATTACCGTGATCAAGAGGATGCAGACAGGATTTCTGATGTTTTATTATCAGTTCATAAGCCTGAATTTGAGACTTGTCCTGAACCTGATTTTGGTGTTGTGTCATGGTTAGAATTGGGATGGAATGATTATCGATGCAGTGTTAAAATAAAAGATAAAATTTCTTCTCAGTTTAACAGGATAGATGATTCGAATTCTAAATCAGAAGAATTAGAGCGGATTATTGACGAGGAAGATCATGCTGATAAGGAACATTTTGCTGATAACAAAGAACGGGTTAGATCATATGATGCTTGGATTGAAGAAAGGAATATTTGGGTTTCTAGACAGAAAATGATAGCAAAGACAAGGAACTTTTTTGCTGAACTTTATAAAATATGTATGGATCTGGAGCGCGAATCGGGAACGTTAGAGTTAGTGGTAGCTAATGGATTTATTCGTGATCGAGAGATGCCTGAGATCGATCATCCGATTTTAACTCGTCGTGTGAAAATTTATCATGAAGCGGTGGAAAACACTATTTACATTGAAGATCTTAACGTAGAAACAGAAGTTTATTCCGTAATGTTCCAAGGTATGAATGATGTTAATCTGGCATCCGTTAATCATTTTTGTGATGTTCTCCATCAGAACGACTACCATCCGTTGGATCAAAAAGATCTATCTGTTTTTCTTAGAACATTTATTCATGAGCTTTCATCCGAAGGTATTTATTCTGAAGAAGGTATTCCTGATAAATGGGAAGAAAAAGAAAGATTGTTGCTTTACACAAAGCCGTGCTATATTTTAAGAAAACGTATGGATGGCACATTAAAAGCGATTCGGGAAATTATCGAAGATGTTGATAAAAATGGTAATATTCCAGCGCCGATATGTGATATTGTAGATGGAGGAACAATTGACGTCATTGAGGATGCGGG
>DVNB01000070.1 GCA_018714695.1 Candidatus Ornithomonoglobus merdipullorum
CACTGTCATCATCAAATTCAAGCGTCTGCAGAGTCTCTATTACTGCCTCTGATTTTTCGTTTCTGTCCTCAAATGTCTGACGGTTCTCATATATGCGGTTTACAAGCAATATTGCCTGTTCACATGTCGCATGCCCTAACGGATCTATGCTGTTATTTCCTATGCCCTGCAGGATATCATTATCATATGCAAACTGCACCGAATCCATTGCCCACGACGCTATATTTGCGGAATCCGCAAAACTATGCCTTGTGTAATCATTCAGATCGATATTTGGATACATTACACCTATAGCTCTCACAAGCATTGTACATATTTCCTGTCGGGTTATATTGCTGTTAGGCGCAAATTCATCACTTGATATTCCGTTTACAATCCCCAATTTATAAGCTTTAATGACTTCTGTATTATTAGTATCATTAAATGGATTTGATCCCACCGCCGCACTTTCACCCGTGATCTTTTCATACAATTTCATGACCAACTCACAGAAAAACTCACGTGTGATATCTGCTTTATAATCCTTTTGCACATTGGCTGTGACAAGTCCATTATTTATGGCTGTATTTATCTCCGAAACAGCCCAGTCGCTCGGCATACCTGTCGAATTCGATGAATCTGTAGTATCCGTGTCTATACTGTTATCCGGCGTATTCGGAAAATATTTTATCAGCTTTGTTTGTGCGTCTAACTTCGAAACATACAGTATATCCGTTCCCTCTAACTGAGCACTATAATTCAACGTTATCGTTCCCTGATCATCAAGAACCGTCTTATACCCCACCATGTTATTGCCGTTCTGGAATGACAGAATATACGATGCGCTCCTTACGTTCACCGTCTCGGAGTCCTCATACCAGAAGTATTCGTATCCGTTCGCGTTTGCCAAGTCCTTCAGCGACACATATTCCTCCGCCAAAGCCGCCTGTGGTATGATCAGCATAAGCATGACGAATGCCATAAAGCTGCTTAATATACGTTTTACCGACATATCCAATACCTCCCTTCAGTATCAGTTTAAATTCCCAAGCATATCCGACTTTGTAAATATCCGCTGCGCCAGAATTATCGCCTGTTCACGCGTTGCGCTTGCATAGCCGGATGCCTCCTGCTGTGTGGTCGTGTTTTTTGGCGCGAAATGCGTTTCGTCAATGCCCTTAATGATCCCATGCAGCGACATATAATACACCGAGGGCTTTGCCCAGTCCGATATATCCGCATCGTCTGCAAACAGCACTGCACCGTCCGTATTCATGTAATAATCACTGTCCGTTGCCAAGGTCCATCCCTCGAATCCGTATTTCTTTATGACCCTGCAAAGCATTGTCGCAAGCTGTTCACGTGTAATAAAGCTTACAGGCTCAAAGGTGGTTGCCGATGTTCCGTTCGTTATGTCAAGGCTCGACGCTTTCTTGATAGCGATCTCATTCACATCACCGCCTATATCCGTAAACGGACAGCTCGCGGGCAGCGGCGTTTCCGTATTCGCCAGAACATCATACAGCTGCAACGCGATAGCCGCAAACTCGCCTCGGTTCACTTTTTGCGTGAGATCGAAATCTACCATCACTTCCGGGATAAGGTTGTTTTCATACGCAAGCTCTATCTCGGGAGCGGCCCAATCGGATACCGTTGCACCGAATGAGGTAGTTACGGTGTTCGGCGCAGCAATTTCATCATCCGCCGGCTCCGGTGCTATCGGCGTGATTGCCGCTCCGCTGCCAGGCAGACGCACGCCGTCCATGATTTTTACTGGCGTGGATTTATCCTCCGTAGTGCCGTCGCCGAGCCGGCCAGAGACATTACTTCCCCAAGTCCAAAGCGAGCCGTCCGTTTTTATTGCCGCTGTATTGTCGAATCCTGCAGAAACTGCGGCGACGCTGTCCATGATTTTTACGGGTGTGTATTTGTCCTCTGCAGTGCCGTCGCCGAGCTGGCCGTAGGAATTAGATCCCCAAGCCCAAAGTGAGCCATCGGTTTTTATTGCCGCTGTATGGTCATCTCCTGCCGAAACTGCGGCAACGTTGTCCATAATTTTTACGGGCGTGTATCTGTGCTCCGTAGTGCCGTCGCCGAGCCGGCCGTCGCCATTACTTCCCCAAGTCCAAAGAGAGCTGTCCGTTTTTATTGCCGCTGTATGGAAATACCCTGCTGAAACTGCGGCTACGTTATCCATTATTTTTACGAGCGTGTATCTGTGCTCCGCAGTGCCGTCGCCGAGCTGGCCGTCAAAATTCTCTCCCCAAGTCCAAAGGGAACCATCTGTTTTTATTGCCGCTGTATGGCCGCGTCCTGCCGAAACCGTCTGATACTCTCCGGCCTTGCCCATATCAGCTGCCGCGGGCAATGCGGGCAGCAAAGCCGCAAGCATACACACCATTGTAAATAAACTTAAAATTCGTTTCCTCATCCTTATTCCTCCTCAAAATCACAGCATATCTGCCTTATCATATATCCTCTTTGACATAATAAGAGCCTGCTCACGCGTTGCTGTTGCGTATCCTGACGCCTCCTGCTGCGTTGTAGTGTTCTTCGGTGCGAAATGCGTTTCGTCAATACCCTTTACGATCCCGAAAAGAGACATAAAATATACGGACGGCTTTGCCCAGTCGGATATTTCCGCATCATCGGCGAATTTAACGGCTCCGTTCGTGTTCAGGTAATAATCATCATCCGTTTCCAGAGTCCATCCTTCGAATTTGTGCTTTTTCATAACACGGCATAGCATTGTCGCAAGCTGCTCTCTCGTTATATTGGAAAGCGGTTCAAACAAAGTCGGAGATGTACCGTTTGTTATATCCAGACCTGCCGCCTTCTTTATGGCGATCTCATTTACATCACCGGCTATGTCAGTAAATGGACAGCTCGCAGGCAGCGGTGTTTCCGTATTTTCTAATACGTCATACAGCTGCAGCGCAATAGCCGCAAACTCGCCGCGATTCACCTTTTGCGTGAGGTCAAAATCCACCATCACTTCCGGGATAAGTCCGCTCTCATACGCAAGCTCTATCTCCGGTGCAGCCCAATCCGATGCTGTTGCTCCAAAAGATGTCGTTACTGTGTTCTTCTGTACCGGTTCGGATTGCACTTGCTCCTGAACGGGTTCTGCCACGTGTTGACCCGAATATGTATAATTGTATCCCTTACGTTTTACATAATCCTCGGCATACGTTCCCGGTATAACTATAAACGATACGTCTTTTTTCAATCCCCACTCATCGTCTATTAAATCACACTCTTCAGGCTCCGGATAACCGAATTCTTCTCCATAAAAACCTATCATTTCAAGACTTGCCGGAAAAGTAATTGTTAAATTCTCATATTTCGGCAAGGTGAAAATTCCGTTATCTATTATTGTAACACCTTCTTCAAATACAATATGCTTGATCTGCGGCTCATACTCATACCATGGCGCACCTACGTACCATAAAAAAGTTTCTCCTTGTCCGCTTATATATAACGTACCTGAACTATCCAATCTCCAACTTTCTCCATCATTCCCCTCTCCCGAAGCAATATCTGCTGCATTCACCGAGGGCAGCATACATACCATCATAACCAGCATCATGATCATACTTACAATCTTCTTCATTACAAATTCCTCCAATCCATTTTTCACGGGGTATTCCCCAATAATGCAAATGTATTCCACATCGTCATGATCTCCGAGCCATGATCTTCATAGTTTGGATACGCATAATCAAAATACAAGCATCCTCCGTTTGCGCCCAGCCAATATCCGGCATGATCCTGTCCCCAAAGACACCATGTAACTTTGTATCGACCATAGCTTTCTGTTGTTACACCCGTTATATAACCGCCGTTACGCTCCACAAAGCTTATTAAATCTTCAACATATCCATAGTATCCTCTGTTTTCCCATGTCCAATCATCATATTGATTTTCAATAGTTAATGTATTTGTTCCCGAGGCATTGCTTAAGATCGTACAATTGCCGTTCACCGCGGCTTTCGTAAGATTATCGGGTATATTTATCTGATAATAAAACCCGCTGTTTCCCGTATACCATTTTGCGCTTGCCGTTATCGGCGCCGAGCTAATCAAGGCTGCAAGCGCTATAGCGGCAATACTAACATGTTTGATCGATCTCAATTTCTTCATAGCCTTTATACACTCCCTTTCAATATATCTTGCCGTTAAGGTTTTGAACTTATTCCTATAAATCGCAACATTCGCTTGCCGAATATCATTGTATTATAACGGTGTTCGTCCCGGCGTCCCAATCTACATTTTTGTCCAGTGCCTCGGCTACCGCTCTTATCGGTATCATCGTTCTTCCGTTTATTATCTGTGCCGGAACATCCAATGAGATATCATACTCTTTCTTCTTTTCCAACGATGCTTGAGGACGTTTTACGTTCATAACATAATCGTTTATGCGCAATGATATTATAATATGTCCGCCCAGATCTATAGATACCTGCTGTTGTTCCTCATCCCAGCCTACGTTACCGTTCATAGCTTCGATCATCGCCCTTATCGGCACCAGTGTTCTTCCATTTAAGATCACAGGCTGCTGGTCCGGAAAATATACTTTATTTCCGTTCAACATAACAGTAAGCGGGGCGCTTTCAACATATCGAAAATCAGGATTGTACACATCAAAATTTTTAGATGATACGCTTCCGTTCTCGTTGGAATTCCATAAGACATTGATATGATCGGTCTCGAGTATCAGCGTTACGCTGCCGCTTACCACATAGTTATCCCAGTCTATGCCGTCATCCCACACTTCATAATACTCTCCGTAAACCGTATTTCCGTCTATTACAGCGTCTTGTATCTCAAACTCTGACTGATACCAGAAAAATCTGAAGTCCATCGATGAAGCATCAGCCCGGGTTATGTCTATTCCTCTGTGATCCTCATATACGGATACACTCGGGTCAGCCGTCCATAATCCCTCATAGCTCGAATGATCCGGCGCCGCAGACGCCGACGGGAACATACACATAATCGCCGTGAACCCGCAAATGATATTTTTTTTCAATTTCTTCATACGCCAATCTCTCCCTCACATAAAGTGTTCCGTGTCATCAGCCACCCAGGAGCTGCCGGAGCCTATGAACTCTATTCTCCCATCGGATGTATTTATCCTCTCCGTTCGCGTTTGCCGTTACCGCCGCGCATACAGCAGCCGCCAAACCAACAACAGCTCTCTTTTTCATCAAACACTTCTCCTTTCGCTTATCGTTTTTATAATACACCTTTTATTCGAGTCCCCCCCCCTATTTTCCAGGATATCCAATACAAACCTCTCCGTTTCCGCATCGCTCAGGAGCAGCTGCTGCTCCTCAAGTGTCGTGAAATAGTCGTATATCGACGTAACCGTGCTGCGCTCGCGGAAGCCGAACGCCAGCATTCCCTTTATCGGGTGATTATAGCAGTATGTCATGCTGTACTCGTTGTAGCATGCAAAGCTTATGTTCCTGATATTGAATTTATCGTCCAGTATCTTTAATTTATACGTCCCTTTTTTCATAGCCCTGTACAGCCGCTTCACCATCAAAAGTCTTACTTCCGGATCGAACGGAGTGTAATATATTGACGGTATCTCCGTTATCCTGCCTGTTTCCATAAATTCTTTAAAGCCCTTCTTTGTGCAGAAGCTTATCTCCGCCTTTTTTTCCATGCCCTCGCGGTAACGCCTTACCCGGTCTATCAAGAGCTCCACTGCCGCGTCTATGTTCGGGAGATCAAATCTCGCATACTTTCTCATGATATTTTCGTCAAGGAACGGGAACAGGCACGGATCCGGCATTACCGAAAAATCCGGTATTATATTGTCCGTGCCGTCCACTACCTGTTCGTAGTACGAAAGGATGTCAAGCGGTCCCGGCAGCGCCTGTATGTACTTATCACAACCCTTTTTCAGATCCTCGAATATATCCCTCTGCATACCTATAAGCTCCTCAAACCCGGATACGACAGCGCGGTCCAGACTGTATGAGATAAGCATCATATACTTACTCGTTATGACCACATTCGGAAAGCTGCTGAACTGGTTTATATGACTTCTTACATCCTCATAATAATAGTACGGCGTGTACGATACGCCCGATACGATCAGCGGCATTATTTCCTTCAAAACATTGATATTATACGCGTTGTCCTCATTCACGCTTTTATTGTCGATGCAGAAAATATGCTCGATCTCCAGCCCCGGCTCGGTGCTTGCGATCGTTGTCAAAAATGACATCAGCTCGCGATTGCTCTCAGGCTGAGCGGCGATCCTTATCGCAGGAGCCGGCTCCTCTGCCTCAGACGAGAGGATAACACTTAAAATATTTACTATGTTGACCTTTCCCGTGATACATTCAACGTCACGCTTCAGCTGCAGACAGCTGTGACGCTCCAATTCAAACGGATACACGGTCGTGTTATTTATGACCTTCAGCAGATCCTCTACATGCTTTCTTCTGAAATATATCGGCTCTCCTATTTTGGTTATCGCATACGCCTCGCGGAGCTCGTCAGCCTCCTCAGTGCCAAGAGCCATCATACGGATAAGCTCCTCCAAAGACTCCTTGTCCGGCGGCTTGCTCTTTCCGTTTGCATATTTAGTTATCGTAGTACGCTTTAGAAATCCGAGCCTTTCAAGCCCGTATGCCGTAATGTTTTTTTCATTCATCAATCGTGTAAGCTTTTCCGAAAAAATTGACATACCGTTCCCCTCAATAATCGTATTTATGTGCTGATACAATTGCAAAAAATACACACTTTGTTCTTAAAAATTACATATCTTATATTTAATTTTACCATTAATTCTTTATGAATGCAATGTGTGCAGTATTTTGTGCAGTGTTTTTTTTCAAATTACACCATATACTCTATGTAATCCCAGTATAGCATATACATTCCTTAGCTTCAATATTAGGGCAAAAATAACACGATTTCGGCAAAAATGACAATCGGTACTGTGGAAACCGGTATTTTGACCGGCTTGACATTAAACAAATGATATACAGAGATATTTATCCGCACAAAAAATGGGCCCCGCAAAGTGCATATCATGCACTCTGCGGCAGCCCTTCTTTGATCTCAGCCATTATATTATCTCAGTTTTTCCGAAAGCTCGGCAAACTCCGCTATAGACAGCGTTTCACCGCGTCTGCGCGGGTCTATGCCCAGCGACTCCAATATATCCGTCAAAGCCGCCTTCCCGTGCGGGAAATTTGCTGCAAGACAGTTCAAAAGTGTCTTCCTGCGCTGTGAGAATGCCGCCTTTACAGTTCTGAAAAACAGCTTTTCGTCACTCACCTCGACGCTCGGCTTGTCAAGCACTCTGAGGCGCAGAACGGCGCTGTCGACCTTCGGCTGCGGCACGAACAGACTTGCAGGAACTACACAGACAAGCTCCGGTCTTGTGAAATACCGGCACATCACCGTCAATGCTCCGTAATCCTTTGAGCCCGGCGCGGCGCTTATGCGCTCCGCTACCTCCTTCTGGACCATTACCACTATGTTCTTCACCGGAAGCCTTGACTCCAGGAGCATCGTTATTATCGGCGTCGTTATATAATACGGCAGGTTTGCGGCAATGCTCACCGGCTTTTCTCCGAATTCCTCCTCAATAAGCTTTGCCATATCCGTTTTCATGACATCGGCATTTATTACCTTTATATTATCGTGATCCGACATGGTATCCTTCAATACCGGTATCAGCCGCTCATCGATCTCGAGCGCCACGACCTTTTCCGCCCGTTCCGCCAGCTCATCCGTCAGCACGCCGAAGCCAGGTCCGATCTCTATTGCTCCGTACTCGATCTCCGCCGACTCAGCTATACGCTCGAGTATCTCCTTTGACGTCAGAAAATTCTGACCCAACCCCTTTTTGAACGTAAAGCCGTATTTCGCGGCTATATTCTTTATTACAGTCGGTGATGCAAGATACATCTTATTTCCCCTTTCCGCAGGCAGCCTTTCTGCCCTTATACAAACGTTTCTTCAAACGGCGCTTTTATTCTCACGCGCCTGCCCGATATCCCCGGGAGCCGGTCATCCGCCGGGAACTCAAACCTCAGCTCAACGCTCCACAGCGCCTGTCTGAATTTTTTCCCGTGTCCTCCGTATTTCGTATCACCCGAAAGCGGAAAACCTGCATCCGCAAACTGAGCACGTATCTGATGTGTTCGCCCCGTATGGAGCTCCACCTCAACAAGCGAGCAGCCGTTCGCCCGCGCAATGACTCTGTAATCAAGACTCACGCGCTTGCCGCCCTCTCCGCCTATCCTCGTGACCTTGCCCTCACGCTCGGCATAGCCTTCCAGTCTGCCGCGCTCTTTCGGCTCTCCCTCGACCACCGCCATATACAGCTTTTTTACCTCTCTGCTGCGTATATACTCATTCATGGCTCTCAGCGCCGCCGCGTTCTTTGCCGCTATCACAAGTCCTCCCGTATTGCGGTCAAGACGGTTGCAAAGCGCCGGAGAGAAGGTCTGTTCATCACTCGGTACATATTCTCCCTTGTCGTACAAATAGCTCTTTACCATATCCACAAGCGTCACCTCGGTGCCTCGTTCGTCCGCATGGCATACGATCCCCGCCGCCTTGTTCACTATCAGTATACTGTCATCCTCATATACTATATCGAGCTCCGGCTTTACATACTTAAATCCTTGATCACTCTCAAAAAACTCGTCCTTAAAATAGAGATCCAATACGTCTCCCGCCGAAAGCTGCACTGAACCGTCTTTCACATGTCTGCCGTTCAGCCTCACGCATTTTTTTCTGAGCCCCTTATACAGCATCGACTTTGGCAGCCTAGGCATAAGCTTGGTCATGAACTTATCGAGCCTTTGTCCGGCATCATTTTCCTTTATTGTAAATTCGCGCATTTCCGCCTCCAACGATCCGCCCCGGGCGGGATTATACATATATTCTAACACAACCGAGCTTCATTTGCAATACCGCATTTTTCACATAAATGGCGGATGCTCTTTTTGCGCCACGAAAAGGTCTTGACTTTTTAATAACTTTTAAGTATAATATAGTAGGAAGGGGGAATAATGATTGCACGAAATATATTTCTATAAAGATAAAAACGGAAAAGAACCCGTGTTAGAATATTTAACGGACTTAGCGCAAAGAAAAGACAAAGACAGCCGTATAAAATTAAATAAGATCAACGATTACATTGAAATGTTGAGCCAATACGGAACGCATGCTGGTGAACCATACATTAAGCACTTAGAGGGAGAAATATGGGAATTACGGCCACTTCGCGATAGAATTCTTTTTGTCGGTTGGCTGAACGGCAGTTATATACTGCTTCATTATTTTCATAAGAAAACACAAAAGACGCCAAAACGGGAAATAGACAAGGCCAAACGTGAATTGGCAGATATAATAGAAAGGGGAATTATTTATGATTGAAAACAGAAGAACTTCAATAGCCGATAATCCGGCTATTGGGCATAGTTGGCGAGATGTCAGAAACGCAATTTTCACCCCCGAGGAAATAGCGGAAAGTGATCTGCGTGTGTCCTTGATAGGCGAGCTCATAAAGGCGCGCCACGAAAAAGGCATCAGCCAAAAGGAGCTTGAACGCCTGAGCGGCGTAAAGCAGCCGGTCATAGCGCGTATGGAAAAGGGAACCACAAGCCCTCAGCTTGAAACTGTGTTAAAGGTACTTGCGCCCTTGGGAAAGACGCTGGCGATAGTTCCTCTTGACACTCCATAAAAAATCGGGATACCCTCCATTCGGAGAGTATCCCTTTTTTCATAAATATTCATTACATCTTAAAGCAATTATTTATTTGTAAGAATAGCAAGCTCTGTATCCTTGTCGAAGAAGTGAACCTTGTTCATATCGAAACCAACCTTGATCGTATCATTGATCTTAGCATTTGAGCGCTGGTTAACTCTTGCTGTGAACTGAACACCGTTGATGAGAAGGTAGAGATATGTCTCAGCACCCATCATTTCAGTTACTTCTACGAAAGCGCCGCAGGTCGCATCCGGATATGCCGAAAGGAACGCAGCCTCATCATGGATCTCCTCAGGTCTTACACCCATTACTACCTCTTTGCCGATGTACTTCTGAAGACCCGCATTGTTTGCCTTGCCCTCCGGGATCTTCATCGAATCGCTGCCGAACTCTACATAGAGGTCGTTGCCCTTCTTAACGAGCTTAACGTTTATGAAGTTCATCTGCGGTGAACCGATGAAACCTGCAACGAACTGGTTACACGGTGTGTTATAAAGATTTGACGGTGTATCTATCTGCTGAACGATACCGTCCTTCATAACAACGATCCTTGTACCCATCGTCATAGCCTCTGTCTGGTCATGTGTTACGTAGATGAATGTTGTCTGGAGCTTGTTGTGAAGCTTCTTGATCTCGGTTCTCATCGCAACACGAAGCTTAGCATCGAGGTTTGAAAGAGGCTCATCCATGAGGAATACCTTAGGTGAACGAACTATCGCACGTCCCATAGCGACACGCTGTCTCTGACCGCCCGACAAAGCCTTCGGCTTTCTGTCGAGAAGATGCTCGATGTCGAGGATCTTTGCAGCCTCTGTAACTCTCTTCTTTATCTCATCCTTCGGAGTCTTGCGAAGCTTAAGACCGAAAGCCATGTTCTCAAATACCGTCATGTGCGGATAAAGAGCATAGTTCTGGAAAACCATCGCTATATCTCTGTCCTTAGGAGCAACATCGTTTACGAGCTTTCCGTCTATGTAAAGCTCACCCTCCGAGATCTCCTCAAGACCCGCGATCATACGAAGAGTTGTCGACTTTCCGCATCCCGAAGGACCTACAAGGATGATGAACTCCTTATCTGCGATATCCATTGTGAAATCACTTACCGCTGTTACATTTCCTGCATATCTTTTATAAATGTGCTTTAACTGTAAATCTGCCATATTGCCTTACCTCGCTTATTATAATTTCATAAATTTTCAAACGATGATTCCGCAGCCTCCCTACAAAGACACCGTTCCTCTCCGCTCGGGGGAAGCCCACGGGATCTCGGTCTGCAGGCAGCTTAACCATCTGCTTTATTTGCTATATATATAATAACACATTTTCAGAAAAAATGTTAGTCTTATTATTAACAAAATTATTGAATATTCTTTGTATAAACTCCACAACGTAAAATTTTCTGTCCGTTTTTTGTGCGAATTGTCCATGTGACATTTACCCATAAATGAGATACAAAATTCATTAATATTCTATAAACAGCACAGTTCTTATTTGCGTTGACTCAAAACTGCAGATCACCGCTTCACGGCGGCGCGTAACAGCAAATGCCGGTCATGAACGAGTTTTTTCAGAACCGTGATTTACAAGGACGATACCCAGACAAACAAGAACGAGTGAGATAAGATATTTGACGCTGAAAATATCCTCGCGCATAAACACTGCCGAGAGTATCGTTCCCGAGACCGGGATGATAAAATTATACACGCTTATGCTTCCGACATCATGGCTCTTCAAAAGCATAGTCCAGAGTGTGAACGCCGCCGCGGATAAAAACGCAAGATAAACAAGCACTGCAATTCCGCCCATACTCACATTGCCCAGCATGCCGCCGCCTATAAATCCCGCGGCAGCAAGCACCGCCCCGCCTATGAGAAGATTATATCCTGTAACCGTCATCGCGTCGGTATCCGCCGCCGCCCGCTTTGAGAGCATCGAGCCGGCGACGAAGCATGCCGCAGCTATCAATATAAATCCCTCGCCGGTAAATGATACGCTGCTTATACCGTCTGACACAAATACCGTTATAACACCCGCAAAGCCTATCAGGGCGCCTATAAGCTTTTTCACGCCCACCTTTTCGCCGCAGAAGAAATATCCCGCGGCAAGCGCCATGAAGGTCGTTGACGAATTCACGATCGAACCGTTCGTTCCCGTCGTATTTGAAAGCCCTATGTAAAAGAAAACGTACTGGAGCGCCGTATATACAAGTCCCGTTATGACTATCCTTCCGGCATTGTTTTTGTTCATGACCGGGATCCTTCTGCCCGAAACAGCCGCTGCCGCAAGCACCATTATTCCCGCCAGAATAAACCTGAGCCCCGCAAACAGCAGCTTCTCGCTGACGCTGTCGGTTATCCCGAACAGCTCATAGCCTATTTTTATGCCGGGATAAGCGCTTCCCCACAGCAGATTGCAGATCACAGCAGCGATCACAGCTCCATGCTTGGTATCCAGAAATTTTCTCATTTGCTCATTCTCCGATCCCGCGCGGGCGAAAAACCGAAACCGAAAATCATTCCCGTATTATTCCATGAATAAATATGCATATTTATACCCCAGATTTACGATATTGCTGTACTCCTCGTCCGAAAGAACACTGTGCATATATTCCTTCAAGCCTTCCTTATCCGACGCGTATGACAAAAGTGTGTCAATATCAAGCTTGCCCATGATGGATGCAAACGCCGAATACTCATCGGAGCTCATGTTCTCGCGGAGTATATCGTATGCAGTCTCCACCTGCTCGTCGATACCGCTTCCCTCCTCCGGAGCTGCTCCTTCGCTGTTTGACGCCTCGGGAGACTCCGTGGCATTTGCCTCCTCTACTATGCGCTCAGCTTCTACAACGTCCTCAGACCTGATCCTGTCTGACGTTCTCTCGCTGCTGTAGCTTGTATCCGCCTTTCCGGATTTCTCGCCGTCGTTTGTCTGTATGATCTCAACACCGACTCTGCTAGACGCGTATCTGGTCGTTACGGAGCTGTCGGGTACCGGTTCGTTACCGTTGTTTGCTTCTTCACCGGCTCTTTCAAGGATCGCCCTTGCCGCCTCTTCATTGTTCTGAGAATGTCTCCTGTAGGCATTAATGAACTCGCTGTACGTCTCGTCCTCTATCACACCATCATCATGCAGTCTTTCCGCCTCGTTATAGAGCTCGTCCAGCACATCGTCATCCTTCAGATAAGTGCTCACCTTTTCGACTACCGGCTCAAGATATCTGGGAACTATGTAATACCTGTAAAAAAACGAGCCTCCCGCGGCAAGTATCCCTACAGCAAGAACGCATGATATAACAACTATATGCCATCTTTTCATATGTTATCCATTTCCTTTCATCACAAAACCTCTGCCGGCTGAGATCTCTTATGCGCAGCTCATATACAGCCGCCTTCACCGGCAAAATACAAATTGGCAGTATTAATTATACCATATATCTTTTCAAAAATCAATACAAATATTTTCTTTTTGCGTCTTCACATAAAAAACGGACCCACCGCGATGATTTGCGGCAGATCCGTGTTATATACAGCTTTTATTCCAGCATTATTCTTCAGGGTTCTCAGATGCCTCCGGTGTCGCCGAAGCCTCCGGTTCGTCCGTCGAAGAAGGCTCTTCTGTTCCCTCCGGCTCATCCGTTGAGGACGGTTCTTCACTTGCCTCAGGATCCGGGCTTGCCGATGGCTCCTCGCTTGCAGCCGGGATGTCATCCTCATCAAAGAATACGGATTCCTCTTCCCCTGCGTCCGTTACCTCGGAAAGCTCAGTCTCAAGCGCTGCCCAGTCACGCGGCTCTCTGATCTCCGTCCATGTCTCATAGTAGCCTATATCCTCACGCTCATAGTAGTGTGAGTTTGTAGCCTCCTGTACAGCAGCATAGTACCACATATCCGGAGTGTTGTCCGGCCATGTTACCATATCGCTCAAGTGGCCTACGCCGTCATTGTCAACAAGTCTGTAGAGAACTCTGTTGATGAGCGTCATAGCCTCCGCTCTTGTGATATACTGATTCGGCTTGAACGTACCGTCGCTGTAGCCTGTTATCCAGCCTATGTCGGCAGCCTTGTTTATAGCCTCTGCAGCCCAGTGTCCGCTTATATCGCTGAACATGTTCGCTCCGGTGTAATCACGTGAGCTGAATCTTGCAGCTATCGCAGCGAACTCAGCACGTGTTATCGGTGCATTAGGCTTGAAATCGCCCGTATCGTAGCCGTTCAGTATACCGGCGTTTGTAGCGGTCGATATAGCGTTATTGAACCAATCCTCCGCGTTTACATCCGGGAACGGATTTGTCTTTGTCCAGAACTGCGCTCTCGACTCATCGGTGAGCATTCTGAAGAATATTGTTGCTACCTCCGCTCTTGTGATATTGTTCTGCGGTCTTACCTCCGCTGCGCCGTTCTCGACAGGATATCCTATGATATACGCATAGTGATCCTCATAGTTGAGCTGCGCGCCGTTTTCCGTTCCTTCTGTCTCTACAGGAGCTGGAGTGTGCGTTGCCGCGGCTCCCGGCTCGCTTGTTGCTCCGGGTTCTTCCGTAGCTCCCGGCTCATCTGTAGCACCCGGCTCATCCGTTTCACTCGGGCTTTCCGTAGGCGTGATCGCCGAACCGCCGCCACCGCCGTTGCCGGGATATACTCTCGTAAGTCTTACACGCTCTGCATCCTCTGCGGGGACAACACTGTCAAGCACGCTGTAGTCATTATCGTTTCCGAAAAATACAGTGTAAGAACCCTGTGAATACGAGCCTATGTCTATCGTAACGCTTCCGCTGAATTCTCCGCTGATCTCGTATATCTCTCCGGGTGTTCCGACTGTGTTATTTGCAACAGAGAACTGAAGTCTGTAATTATCTTTCTCCGCATCGGGCGCAGCCGCTATAGCCGCAAAATACTCGTCCAAAGCCTCATTTATATCCGGCTTTGTCTTCATTGTTATCTTATATGTAAGAGTCCCATCTTCCGAGGCAACGACCCCCTGCGAATCGAGCTCAAAGAAATCGTCCACACTGTAGCCCATTGCATTATCGGGCCATGTATAAGCGCCCTCAGCTCCGGATGTGAGATTGTCATTTTTTATTCCCACAAGGTTTCCGTCCGCGTCAACACTGCTCGGGCACGAGATAACAAGATCAAATGTGCCGTCAAGAGTTGTCACATTCATTATAAGCTCCCTTAACTGCTCAGGCGTGCTTATAGCTGTACCTGCGAGATCCGACTCCAGCGCCGCATCAATATAAGCGTTCCATTCTTTTCCGACATTCTCCATGTCAAGATATGCGATCGAGTCGAAGTTCGCCGTCGCGGTATCACTCGTCACGTTTCTCGACATTGCTGATGAACTATGATCGGAATACTCACTATTGCTTGACCACTTGCTCTGCATATCAAGCTCTACCGATACCTTGTCCACCCTGGGCACTCCGAACGCGCCTATATTGCTTGCTTCAGTATTATACGTACCGTCAAAATACGAATACGTCTGTGATGACGCCAGCGCCGCAGGAGCCAAGGATGACATAGTGACTGCAGCAGCGGTCACAAAAAATATAACCTTTTTCATATTATCTACTCCTTTATATTATTGAGTTCCCCCTAGTATATTAAGGGAATGCTGAATGTAAAGCTGTTAATATTATATACCAAAAAACAAAGATTGTCAATAGAATGTGTAAAAATATCTTAAATACCTGTTTTTTTCGTGAAAAATGCCCATTCAGCCAAAAATGCCTTTCTTTTTGAAGCTTTTGAGCATTCTGTACGACAGCTCTCTTCCGCTGAGAACTGTCTCGGCATTGTTCATAAGATAACTCCAGCACTCATCGCCGTAACGGCGTCTGATATATTTCTCCGCCTTGTTCATATCAGGACGGCGGGTGTCGAGATTATGCATATCGGTGCCGATAATATGTATAAGACTTTGCCCGAACATTCTGTCGATATATTTCTTGAACTGCGGTGCGCCGAAGCTCGAAGCGTTTATCTGTATCAACACATCCAGATCGCAAAGCGCCTCTACAAGCTCCTTCTTTTGCCCGAGATTTCGTTCCATATGCGCAATTATCGGCTTGACGCCCGATATTGTGAGTTTATATACTATATCTATCACATTGTCAGTCCAATTTGACGACGGCATCTCAAGCAGCATATATTTCGTTCCCTCCACACAGAGGCTTTTTATAAGCTTAAGCCTTGTAAGATCACATGTAAGATGCACCTCGCTGCCGAGCCTGATCTCCGGAAGCCTCGTTCCGCTTTGCTCCGCCGCCTCCCTCAGCCTTGAAAAAGCCGCGGCGCGTTCATCCAGAAACTCCGCGATATCCCGGTCGGAATACGGATAACAATGAGACGTCGAAACTATATGATCCACTCCCATATCCATGCTCATATTTATCATTTTCAAAGCCGTATCGGTGTTTGCAGCGCCATCGTCAAACCCGGGAAGTATATGCGAATGAAAATCAGCTTTCATGTTTTCCTCCTTGATCAAAATCATTGTTCATACAAGGCGGCTCGATCACCGCATTCCTTTTTCGTTCTTTCCTATTCGAAAGCCAACGGCAAGCTGCCGCGCAGAGCACACTTCCTGCCGTTGCTCCGAAGCTGTCAAGTCTCACATCGGACACGAGCGGTCCTCTGCCGTCAACAAACCCCTGATGGAATTCATCGCACGCGGCATAGGCTGCCGCTATGATGACCGCGATAAGATATGCGTTATGCGCCCTGAAGCCGCCTTTTTTTATAAGCATAAGAGCGGCGGTCCCGCCGAGCACGAAATACAGCATAAAATGAGCGGCCTTGCGCACTCTCGCATTTACGACCGCGACCGTAAGACCTTCTATGCCGAAGACCTTGTCTGCTATTCCCACGATCCATTCGGCGACTGTCCTTGACAAATCATTTGAATTGTCGCTCGTCTGAGACGAAAACAGAAATATTATCAGCATTACTATCACCGTGCATGTGATCCACCAGTCGAATTTGTAATCAACGCGTCTTTTTATGCTCATCAGCGCCGCAAATATCCCCGCTCCGAACGCCGCTCCGCAGGTATCTATAAACACATCAAAAACCCTGCATGCTCTTCCTCCGACGAACAGCTGATGCAGCTCGTCGCTCACAGCATAGAGCATCGAAAATATCACAGCTGCCAAAAAAACATCACGCCCGCGCTTTGAGGTGTTCGCCAAAAAAGCAAAAGACGACGTGAATCCGAGCGCAGCAAAGATAGAAAAATGCGCCGTTTTTCTTACAAAGTTGTGGAGCATATCAACGAGCTCCGCCTCGTTCCCGTCCGGCAGATGCAGCAGCCCCACAAAAAACTCAACAAGCTCTTTAGTCACACCGGACGACACCTCAGACGACTCGGTGCTGTTCTGCGATGAAAAAAAGAAGATCAGCGCCATAACAGCAACCGTTAATATGCATGATATGACCTTGATCTTCTTGTTCATTGCTTCGTCCTCTACATTCTATCAAATATTTGAGCCGCGTTAATCCAGCTCGAAGTAATATGATTCCTGGACCGTAGGCTCAGGCTCCGCGGGAGCTGGCGGTTCCGTTTCCACAGGCTCAGGCGTTGGCTGAGGCCTTGGAGTCGGTGTGGGCTCCGGTCTGGGAGTCGGTGTGGGTCTCGGCGTCGGAGTAGGTCTCGGCGTCGGTGTGGGCCTCGGTGTCGAAGTAGGCTCAGGCGTCTCTGTCGGCTCCGGCGTAGGGCTTTCGCTTGGCTCCGGTGTCGGTTCGCCGAGCTGCTGCATCAGTATATCGATGTCCTCCTCAGCGAGCTCGCTGTCGCTTTCGAGCAGCTTTCTCGCCAGACGTATATTCGCCTCGCTTATAGGCACCGCGTAATCCTCCGAAACTCCGCCGTACACTTCATTTAGCGCCTTTGTAAGCTCGTTGTTTTCGGCGATATACATATTCAGATTCTCGTTCTGGCGCGCGTTTTCCTCTATACGCACAAGCGCCGCCCTCACGAACTCTTCCTCATGCTCCGCCATGAATCTGAACACAAGCACATTTGTTTTCTCGTAAAACACCTTGAGTATCGTGCAGAGCGCGTCGGTCTCATCGTTTGAGTTGAGATATTCGGAATAATAATCGTAAAAATTAACCACATCATAATTCACACGGGTTATATATGCCGATATATTTTCACAATCCTCCACCGCTCTGACCATACTGTATATATTATCCTGAAGCTTCGTAGCTATATCGAGCTGCAGCTCCTTGCGCCGCTCGTTGCAGTAATAAGCTACACGATCCTTTTTTACATCATCCTTATATTTTTCGGTAAAATCGACCGTGTTGGTCAGCTCGTATGCCTCTATGTAAAGCTCGCACGCGGCTATCTGCTGCTCATAAACATCATCGTCCACCTCGTCAAGACGTCTTGCCGACCGTCCCGAAGGCTCCGGCAGATCCAGCTCAAGCTCTACACTGTCAAGCTCAGCCTTGATATCGGAATTGGAGCCGCATCCGCAAAGCATAAACAACATACCGAAACATATCAGACATGCTTTCCAAGTCTTCAAAACCGTCATTCACCTCCGACCTTATCGGACGGACTGCCGGCAGACGCATTTACGGAAGCGTCAGCTCCGGTCTGCGCGGTGCCGACGGAGGCGGGATCACCGCTTTCACCCGGCTTTCCTTTGCCGAACCTTCCGAACAATCCTTTCTTTTTTGACTTTCCGTTACCATCGGTATTATAGCCGTAACCGTAGCCGTAATTATAATTATACTTGTATCCGTATTTATAGTTATATCTGTAACCGTATTTATATCTGTATCTGTAGCTCTTTCCGTAAGAGTTCCTGTACGGTCCGTAGCCCATGGCAGCGGTATCGACATCGTTTACGAAGAAGCCCAATACCTTTGCCTTCGCGATCTTCAAAAGCTTCAAAGCATTTTCTATACTCTCATGATTTGTATATCCCTCACGCACGACGATCATAACCCCCGACGCGTAACGCGACAGCGCGACAGCGTCTGTTACGACGTTTATCGGCGGTGTGTCGAGAAGGATATAGTCATAGATAAGACTTAAGTCATCCAGAAGCTCCTTCATATTCTCCGACGACAAAAGCTCCGCCGGGTTCGGCGGTATCGAACCGGATGTTATACAGTCCAGACCCGGTCTCAGATTATGATATACCACATCCTCATACCTCTTCTGCTTTGAGAGGATCGTTGTAAGTCCATCCGTTTTTACAACGCCGAGATACTGATGGATCCTCGGCTTTCTCAGGTCGCAGTCTATGAGAAGCACCTTTGAGCCGGTCTGCGCAAATGTTATTGCGAGATTCAATGTACTCGTTGTTTTACCTTCTCCGGCATTCGCACTGGTCACACATAATTTTTTACACTTGTCCCCCGAGCCTGCAAGTGAAAACATTATATTCGTTCTTGCGGTCCTGTATGCCTCCTGGACCACGAACGAGGTCTTTCTGTTTAAGATAGCCTCCTGGCTCTGTTTCAATCTTTGCTGTCTTTCGCTGCTTTTATCGGACTTCTTTGAAAAAAGCCCGCCCTTTTTTTTCTGTTCAGCCATTATAACCTCCAACTAGTCTTAGGTTCACGTTATCACAAAACTTCCGGCATATAACGAATCAAGTCTGTAAATTCGGGATCTCGCCAAGGATAGGCAGTCCGTATTTTGAAACAAGCTCATCCTTGCTCTTTACTCTGGTATCGAACATGTTTACAAGGAATATAATGACCATCGCTATAGCCGCGCCGGCAACAAAGCCTATGACCGCGTTTCTCGCTGTGTGGAGCGGCTCCGAATCATCGGCCTCCTCGGGATACTCGATAAGTCTTGTGCTTCCTCCTCCGAATACCCGCGCGATTTCGTCCGGCGCGTTGTTCACTATACTGGAGCATACAAGATATGCCGTATGCGCATCGGCATCCTGAACCGATATCTGTATGATATTCGTATCGGTAAGAGCTTCAAGCGTGATCATGCCGCTTATATCGCTTTCGCTGTATTCATTGTCAAGATCGTCGCTTACCAGATCCAGAAACGATTTGCTCTGGAGCACCTCGATATAGGTCGGAAGCAGGTTTACGGCACCGGTTATGGCGTTTGTGTTTACGTCGGTAGATGTCTGCTGTGCCTCCGTATTTATGTAAAGTCTTGATGTCGATTTGTATTCCGGTATTGCCGTCAGCTTAAAATATGTATACGTTGCTCCTCCGACAAGCACGGCAAGTATAACAATAAACCACCAAAAAGTAAGCATCATATTTATTATGTCTATAATGCTTATCTCCGATTCGGTTCCCGAACCCGTTTTTGCTTCACTGTCAATTTTCTTCTCCTGTGTTTCCAAGCATCTGCACCCTCTCTTCATAGTAAATTAAAAAAACATTCATCATATGCACTTTTAAACTGATGATCTGTTTGGTCTGACACGTCAGTAATTATATCATAATTGCATACGTTTGTCAACAAGACGCCGACAGCAAATTTAACAAAAAACAGAAAAATAGTTACTATTCAGGTATCGCGCACTCCAAAAAGACCTATTGTGCCATAATAGGTCTGTCTAAGAGCATCTCTGTTATCTTACCAAACACGCTCTCTCCCTTACG
>DVNB01000071.1 GCA_018714695.1 Candidatus Ornithomonoglobus merdipullorum
GTTTAAATGTAAAATATTTTGTATAAAACGGAGAAATTAGTAAAAATGTATAAAAATTCAGGGGGGGGGGTAAATATGCAATTTTTGCATATTTATAAATCTGCACAGCAAAAACCATCGCCGAAGGTACCGGAATTTTGTTCCGCAGATAGTACGGCAGAAGAGTCTCCGAATCCTTCCGGTTTGGCTTTTTAAAGTTTCAAAAACCGTGGTCTGTAACTCACAGCTTTTGAACGAGTGAATTTTTTATGAACACAAACATTTAGGGGTACAGCAGCTCGGAACTGTCTGTGCAGTCTTGACCTCCCTCCAAAGCCGACGTGTCGGATTTGGACAAGGGGGTCGAAACGCTTCAGCGTTTCGGGGGGCTCAAGTGCAGCCTTGAACTAAGGCGGGATAGAGCACAGATTAATATGTTTTGCCATTCGCGATTGGCGGCATAGTGTAAAATGGCAACGGGACCCCCTCAACACCTACGGTGTTGAACCCCCTTGCCCGAATTTATTCACGCAAAGCGTGATAAATTCGGAGGGGGTCAAGATTCAGGGCATTGCGATATGCATAGGTCGTGAACCAATAATAAATTTATTGGTATTAAAGCAAAATATTGCATTCGGTTCATACTTTGTTTACTCATTCAAAAGCCGTGGTCTGTAACTGATAAGGTGTTGACATTAGTTGAGCGGTGTAGTATAATTATAATAGAGTATGACTATTACCTCAGCAAGCTTCAATAAAAGCTTGGATCGGAGAGCGCGTGGAGACGAGGAAGGGAGAGGTGGTCGACATGTTGGACACATTATTTGATCAGGAGTATGCTGTGGCAGCGTATGGCAGCGAGGAAAGAGAAGAGGGCAGAAAAGAAGGCAGAAAAGAAGGTATGCAAGAGGGACGGCTTGAAATGCTGAGGAATCTGATGGATACGATGGGGATGGACGCGAAGACTGCGCTGATCACCTTAAAGATCGACGGTAAGGAGTATGACTATTACCTCAGCAAGCTCCAATAAGCCGCAGAATGATCGTGAATGGACAACGTGGACGCAAAGCTTCATGCAGGCAGCGCGCCCGTTGTCCATTTGTTTTATCGCGGGAGTTAATGCGCCTCCCGGAGCCAGCATACGTCTCCCTCATATTCGAGCAGCCTGAGCATCCTCGGCGCGTGCGGCGGATAGTCCGGCTTTTGGTCGCGGTTGTTCTCGCCGTGCTCCCATCGCAGAAAGTACGATCTTCCGGGCGTCTCGGTAAGGCATTTCAGACGGTCGGTCACGATATCGCCGTCACAGTCCTCCCACGGGAGCGGCGCATCGCTTTGCCGTACCGGTACAAGCGTCACAGGGTCAAGCTCTATCTCGATCCATTTGCCGCTGTACAGCATATTGAACAGAAGAGCGCCGTCTTTTGCGCGCACAGGCGTGAGATCGAGCAGGTGCGGGATAGCGCCGACGCCGGAGAAGTCCCAGCGTGTATCGAGCGTGTATGCAAGCTCGGTCTGCCATCCGCCGTCTGTCGGACGCGCGTTGTATATGCCGCTTTTTCCGTCTGGAGTGTATTTATGGTAGGTTATGACCGGTCTGTTTTGTTCGTCTGCGCCGAGCGCGTGGCACATGTTTGTGAGCCCGCGCCGCTGCGGTATGCGGTCGGCGGCGACCGCTTCGGTGTGCGGCGTGACCGGCAGCGTAAGCGGTGTGCCGCTCTCCGTTTCCCAATTCACCATGTCGCGCGAACGGATGCAGCAGAGATCGAAGCATGTCTCGGCACGTGCGTCGGCGCGCCACATGAACTCTGCGCGCATGTATCCGTCCGGGCAGCTTACCGGGCGGCTCCTTTGGAAGTACGCGCTCGCTCCGCCGGGAAAGACGGAGCCGTCTGTAAGGCGCGGCAGACGTTCCCAGAGGCAGGCGTCATTGTCCCATACGTTTATGTGCTGATCGCCGTTCCCGCTTTCGCCGCTGCGGTATGTAAAGCAGAGCCTTCCGGAGACGTCCCGGAAAAACTGTGGATATGTGACGCGCTCCTCATCCGAGCCGGTCATGACGTTTATGCGCCTGAGCGCGGAAAGATCGAATCCCGCGCCTGAGCGCAGATATTTGAGCGGCTCGGCGTGCATCGCCGCGCAGATGTGCACGCGCCCGCTCTCGTCCGCTCCGAGCGTTATTGCGTGGTGCGAGCCTGTGTTCCAGTCGCTCTTTATATCGGTGCGGTATATTTCAAATTCGCCGCCTCCGCGGCTTATCGCCGCGGCAAGACGCAGCTCCTCATCATAGAATGCCGCGAGTATCGTATCGCCGTATATGCACAGCACCGGCGCGCCGCAGTAATGCCCCGCCCATGCCGGGGCGATGTCGGTCGTTTTTATAAGCTTTGCCATAGTTTTTGTTCCCCTTCGGTCGTTGTGATGCCCGCAAAACGCCGCGGCGCTTTGCCGTTATCTGATTATAGCACAGACATCCTGTGATTGCAATAGCGGATCTCGCTTTGGGGTTGATTTTTGGCCGGCGATGTGGTATCATATTCGGTGTGTATGTTGGAGGTGTGTATTAATGATAATAAGAAGTGCTGTGCCGGAGGATCTTCCGGAGATCGCGCGTGCGGAAGAACTGTCATTCCCGGAGGCGGAGGCTGCGAGCAGGGAAACGATCGCCGGGAGGCTGGCTGTATATCCAGACAGGTTCCGCGTCGCGGTCGAGGACGGCAGGATCGCCGCGTGTGTGAACGGTATGCTCACGAATGAGCCTGATCTGCGCGATGAGATGTATGAGGATGCGTCGCTCCATGACGCGGACGGCTGCTGGCAGATGATATTCAGCGTGTGTACGCTGCCGGACTGCCGGGGCAGGGGATATGCGTCCGCGCTGCTGCGCCGTCTCATCGACGATGTGCGCCGTGAGCGCCGCAGGGGGCTTGTGCTCACCTGCAAGGAGCACATGATAGGCTTCTATGCCGCGCTCGGCTTCGCCGACGAGGGCATATCCGGCTCAGCCCACGGCGGAGCCGTCTGGCACCAGATGCGCCTCACGCTGTGAGGCGCATATTTTGTGCTTTGACAATGCCGACCGCGCCTCCCGGGAGCTTATTGTGAAGATAGCAAAGCTCATCTGCGATGAAAGCGAGTAAGTTTACAATTTTATTGTTGCATATCGTTTCGTGATGTGATATAATTATAAAAAAGATCGGAGCAGCGCTATGAAAAGTAAGAAGACTATATCGAAGCATGATCTTGAGATCATTAAAAATTATTGTCTATTGGATGATAGTTTTATGGAGGTATGTTTTAACGGAAACCCAAACGCGGTGGAACTGGTACTTAGGATCATATTGAACAAGCCGGATCTTTCTGTTATTGAGGTAAAGATACAGGACAGCTTGAAAAATCTTAGAGGACGATCCGTAAGGATGGATATACTTGCGCGTGATGGACATGGAACATTGTACAATATCGAGATACAACGCGGAGAAAAAGGCGCTGCAGCAAAGCGTGCGCGCTATCATGCAAGTCTTATGGATGCAGGTATAACATCGCCGGGCGATGATTTTGAACATCTGCCGGAGCTGTATGTGATATTTATCACGGAAAGTGACGTGCGCGGCAGAAATAAGGCAGTATATGAATTTGCATACATTGACATAGAGAGCGGAGAGCCGCTTGATTATGGAACGCATATATTGTATGTAAATAATGAATTCCGGGACGATTCGGATATCGGTAAGCTTATGCAGGATTTTGCCGAGAGTGATCCGGATAAGATGCATTATGACGTGCTTGCGGAAACGGCAAGATACTATAAAGAGGACGCGAAAGGAGTGGCGGATATGTACAGAGTAATGGATATCAAATTTAACGAAGGCTTACGCGAGGGCAAGCTGGAGGGTGCGCATAGTAAGGCTGTAGAGCTGTTGAAGAATCTGATAGAATCGACAGGGATGAACGCTGAGGCCGCTGCTGCGGCACTGAGGCTTTCGGAAGATGAGCGAGATAGGTGCATTTCTGAATTGAATGAATTAGACAATAAATAATATATTGGATACATGATAAGGCTCCGCCTTATCATGTATCCAACGGACTCCACAGGTGTGGGGTCTTTTTTGTTTTCCGTCTTGGCGCTATTGGGTTTGCCATGAAGAAATACCGCATCGCGTCGTAGTCGCGGTCCTCGCAGCGGGTGCAATAAAACATGATAATTTTATTGTTGCATATCTTCTCGTGATGTGATATAATTATAAAAAAGGGATCGGAGCAGCGCTATGAAAAGTAAGAAGACTATATCGAATGATGATCTTAGGATAATAAGGGATTACAGACTCATGGATGATAGTTTTATGGAGGTCTGTTTTTCTGAAAATAAAAAAGCTGTGGAATTGGTGCTGGGTATAATTCTCGGAAGATCACTGAATGTGATAAAGGTCATTACACAGGACAGCTACAAGAATCTGCATGGCCGGTCAATACGCATAGATGTGCTTGCAGTGGATGAAGACGGTGTGTATTACAACATAGAGATACAGCGCAGTGATAAGGGCGGTTCACCGAAACGCGCACGCTACCATTCGGGCATTATAGACGCGGCTGTAACGGAACCGGGAGAAGATTTTAATAAGCTGCCGGAGCAGTATATCATATTTATAACGGAGAGGGATATACCGGGCAGAGGTATGGCGGTATACGAATATGTGTATACCGAAAAGCAGCTGGGTATACCGTTGGGTGACGGAACGCATATATTGTATGTAAATAATGAATTCCGGGATGATTCGGATATCGGTAAGCTTATGCAGGATTTTGCCGAGAGTGATCCGGATAAGATGTATTATGACGTGCTTGCGGAAACGGCAAGATATTTCAAGGAAAGCGAGAGAGGAGTGGAGCAAATGTGCAGAGTATTGGATATGAAATTTGAGCAGGGTTATGAGAAGGGTGCGGCAAATATGCTGAGTACGATTATGCAAAACATGAACTTAACCGAGGAGCAGGTGATCAAGGCTCTTAATATCACTCCGGAGGAATATGCGAATTATAAGAAGCTTGCAAGTGAAATGCGATCGGATGCTTAAAATATAGCATTATATGTCGTGGATACATGATAAGGCTCCGCCTTATCATGTATCCAACGGACTCCACAGGTGTGGGGTCTTTTTTATTTTCCGTCTCGGCGCTATCGGGTTTGCCATGAAGAAATACCGCATCGCGTCGTAGTCGTGGTCCTCGCAGCGGGTGTCCACATCCTCGCAGTTCGCCTCGTCGTAGACGAGCGCAGGGACGGTGCGCAGGAAGGGGCGGCAGGTGTTGAATATGTATGCCATCGGTCTGCCCTCATCATCAAAGGCGAAACGGTAGTGGCACTGCATCTTGCCGCTCAGGCGGTCGTGTCTGCCCTTTTCGAAATAGATGCCTTCATCCTCAAACATCGTTATTATCGTCCCGTCCCTGCCGCGCGACTCGTCCCAGATCGCCGGGTCGGCTATGCCGGTTATCGTGTTTCCCTCCTCAAGCTCGTCCTCGATCTCGCGTATCTTCCGCGCGATCTCTCGCGGCTCGAGCCGAAGACCTGTGTTCGGCGTGTCGGTGCAGCCGTAGAGCTGCCGGTAGAGGTATGCCCTGCCGTCATAGTCCACCGCCCACCACTGCACCGCGAACGGGCGTGAGTAGCCGAAATCGAACGCGCGGTAGCGCCGCCATGACCGCGGTATCCGAAACGGCGCTATCACGTGTGTGCCGATGCGCGACTCGTAGCCGTTGGGATCGTCGCGGAATTCGGTGAACACCTGTCCCTCGTAGCTGTTCCAGTCTCCGTAAAGGAGCGCCTTCTTCTTCGCCTCCGGCAGCGTTGCGAGGTTTGCGATATAGCCGGGATCGTTTTTCATAAGCGCCGCGTTGTCGAACACGGATGACGGGATGAATATCCGCGTGCGCTCGACCGTGCGGCGGCTGCCGCCGGCGTCGGTGATCTCCGCCTTTACGGTGTATGGCACACCCGGCTTTGACGCGGTTATGAACCGTTCCTTCACCCATCCGTGCCCGATGCCGCCGGGGTTCGCTGTCGCGCGGATATATACGCGCAGTCCCTCTCCGTCGGCACGGTTTCTCGATATCAGATACTCGTATTCCTCCTGCGTGAAATGCGTCAGCTCGTCAAAGGCGATATAGGAATACGATAATCCCTGATAGCTCAGATAGCTCGTGGAATTTGGCATTGAGCCGAAATAGATCTTAGCGCCGCTCGGGAACTGCCAGAAGTGCTCCGAGCCGTTGTATTCGGCGCGCGGGAAGGCGCTCTTGTATATCCTTATCGATTTTATGATGAGCTCGCGGCACTGCGGATACGTTTTTCTGAATATTATCGCGCGGTAGTTCGGATTGTCCACCTGCCGCAGCGCCTCGGCGACGATCGCATCCGATTTGCCGCCGCCTGCCGCTCCGCCGTAGAGCGCCTCGTACTCGCCGCGCGCCATGAATTCAGCCTGCTTCGGCTGAGGCTTCCAGATGATATTTTGCATTATGTGTCCCCCTCGCTGTTTATTGTCCCCGCCGTGAGCACGGCACACTCGACAGTGTCGGCGCATATGCTTATGTGCCCGTTTTCGAGCTTTACATATTCCGTGCCGTCCGTATTGCCTAAATATATCTCACCGTCCGGCGACGCACGGAATATCACATCGCCGCCGCAGGAGACCGTTATCCCGCCGCCGCCGATACTCACACCGGCGCCGCTTATCGGCACTGACGACGGATCGATCCCGCCTGTGAGCTTCGACGCGGACAGCGATATGATGTTGCCGTCGTCAAGACTTTCGAGCGCGTGCTTCAGACGCTCCGTGAGCGACGCGCACCACTTAGATAACGCGCCCCCGCTTGGGGGCATTGGCTGCTGTAGTTTCATGTAAAAACACCTCCGATTTAATTGATCTGTTCGTCCGCCGTCAATTCGATCTTGGGCAGGATGACGATGCCGCAGGCGCCCTCTTCCTCATCCGTACCCAGACTTGCGTAATATCTGTGCAGCTTGTCCGCCGCCGCCATCGCCTCGGAAAGCCTCGGCGGGACCGAGGCGAATTCGAGCATCGTTTCCTCGTCGGTGATCTTGCTGCCGTCGCTCTCGGTGTATTGGATCTTACGCTTGTTCTGTATAACGATAGTGTCGCGCGCCGTGCCGCGCATGACGGACGAGAGGAACGCGAGGACCTCATCATGCGTTGCCGCCGGTCCGGCTGTTTCGTTTGCCGTTTCCTCTGCCGCACCGCAGGCATCGGCGGTCACGTCCTCAGCTGCATCTTCCGCATCGTTTGCGTCCGCATCCGCCGCGGCGATCGCGGCGCGGATATCGCCGCGGGCAAGGAGCCGCTTTGCGGCGTCTGCGCCGGTATAGCCTGCCGCTGCCGCGGCACGCGGCGCGTCACGGTCTTTGACATATTCGCTGCAAAAGCGCCTCTGTCTTTCATTCATAAAAAACACCTCCGTATCAGTTACTCCATTATTAATTATATCACATCCGAGCCGGACCGGACGGACAACGAAAGCGCATAAGCGGACAGCTTTTTGTCCGCTTTGTCCGGTTTGTCCGCTTTTCTGTCCGGTTTGTCCGCTTTTCTGTCCGGTTTGTCCGCTTTTTTGCTCTGTTTGTCCGTTTATTTTGTCCGCTTGTCCGCTTTTTTTGTCCGCTCACACCACCGCGGAATGTGTTAAAATATATACAGATAAAAGATCAGTGCTTTTATCGGGCGCCGGCGGCGCAGACGATATATTTTGATCAGGAGGTATTCACACATGGCAGTAAGAAGAGGTATGTTCGGCTCGCGTTCGCGCGGGAACGGCAGGAAGTCCGGTTATGATACCGGTCAGAGCGGTGCTTCGGCTCTGATGGACAGGATCGAGCGCGCGGCTGCTGAGTGCTTCGGCGGCGATGCTCCGCTTGAAAGGCTCGCGGAGCTGCTCGAAAGGATAGCGGCCGACAAGGCTGCCGAAAACGGCGGGACATTCCGTACCGATGAGGAAGGTGAGGAGACAGGCAGGGCGGAACGCCCGGGAGAAGAGCGCGGATTCGGCTCAGAAGGCAGATTCGGCAGCGAAGGCGCGTACGGCAGCGAGAGCGGCGGGAGAAGATACAGCCGCGAAGGCAGGTATGACCGCGAAGGCAGATATGACCGCGAAGGCGCATATGACCGCGAAGGCAGATATGACCGCGAAGGCGGCGGATATCCGGGCGGCGCGGGCGTTTACGCGCGCGGCGTCTCGAACGGACAGGGCGGCAGCCCTCGCGAGACCGCGGCAGGGATACAGCAGAGGACCGCGGCAAGGCTGCCGCAGGCATCAACGGCAAGGCTGCCGCAGGCATCAACGGCGAGACTGCCGCACGGGATAACTGCGCTGCTTGCGGATCCCGGAACGGTCGATCCGGAGCTTGGCAGGCGCATCATAAACGGTATCTTTGCCGAGGCGGACGCGCTTGAGGATATGCTCCCCGGGTTCGATTTCGGCGAGGCGCTTGAGGATATGACCTTTGCAAGGACGCTTTCCGAGACTTTCTCGGTCATGGAGGCGTACAACGCGATGACGCGTATGCCCAGACGCGCCCCGAGAGCGGCGATAGCGCAGAACGGTCAGAACGCCGTCCGCGGCACGGGCGAAAGCTCGGTAAATCCGGCTGGGCTGGAGAGCGCCGATTTCATGAAGTATATCGAAAAGCTCAGAAACAGATGACCGCGCCGGAGCTGCCGCGCCGCGGTCCCGGACGCGCGCCCGGCTTACGGGAAATGATATTGCGGGAGCAGCGCGGCAGATCACGCGTGACTATCGATTTGAAAGGAGAAAAACATAATGGCAACTGACAGAGAAACACTACTCAATATGAACACAACCGCATCGAGCGGGATGTCGCCCCTTATGGAGGCGGTGCTCAACCGCTATGTTCTCGAGAGGAACAAGCAGGCGAGAAAGTACACGAGGTTCGGACAGCAGGTGGATATACCGCGCGGCAAGACGAAGACGATCGCGTTCGACAAGCTCTCGCCGCTCCCGAAGGCGACGCAGCCGCTCACCGAGGGCGTTACGCCTACAGGCTCGGCGGTGCATATCACCCGCGTAAAGGGCGAGCCGGAGCAGTTCGGAAACTACGTATCCTATACCGATCAGCTCGACTTCTTCGCGCATGATCCGTCGCCAGAGGTGCTCAAATACGCCGATCTTCTCACGGAAAATCAGCTTGAGACCTTCGAGCATCTCGACGCGATGGAGCTGGCCTCGGGGCTCAACGTGTTCTATACCGGCACCGCGGCCTCACGCTCGGCAGTGGCAGACGAGCTCACCGTAAAGGACGTGCGCCGCGCCGTGACCTCGCTCAAGAGGAACAAGGTACAGCCCGCCGACGGCAAGGATTATATCGCGTTCATCCATCCCGACGTTGTGTTCGACATCTGGTCGGACGACGAGTGGAGACAGCCGCACACGTACGCCGACACAAAGCAGCTCTACGACGGCGAGATCGGAAGGCTTTTCGGCGTGAGATTCATAGAGGATCCCGACGCATGGGTGTTCAGAGGCACGCCGTTCGCGGACAAGTATGACGAGCTGACCGTGGTAAAGACGGACGGCACGAAGATCTACATAGCGGAAACGATAGCATCGGGTGATGTGGCGGATTTCGCGGGCAGGAAGATATGGATAAACAACACATCCTACACCCTTGCCTCGACAGGCGCGGCTGCCGGCTCGAACGGATCGGCGTACCTTATCGCGACCGCGAGCGTGACGGGCAAGCTCATCGAGCCGGATATGAAGATCTATCCAGGCGACGGCGGCAACAGCTCCGGAAAGCCCGTATACTCGACGATAATCCTCGGCAAGGACGCCTTCGGCACCTCCGGCGACAGGACTGTGCAGCTCATAAACAAGAGCCTCGGCTCCGCCGGCACAGGCGATCCGCTCAACCAGAGGGGCACCGTGGGCTGGAAGGGCTACAGGTTCACCAAGATCCTCGAGCAGACGAAGATGGTGAGGATAGAGTCCGTGGCGAGCGCTTGAGCGGGCCGGAAGGGAATGGACAATTTGAAAGGAGTATGTTTATGAAGCAGAATAAGCAGGAATATGTAACGGTGATAATCCCGAAGCCGCATAATGTTGTCGGCGATACGGAGACGGTCGTGGGCATAAACGGCGTGATGTATCAGATACAGTACGACAAGCCGGTCTCGGTCCCGGCTAATGTGGCGGAGGTCATAGAGTCGAGCAAGGAACTTCAGGCGAAGATCCTTGAGATGACCGAGGCGGAGATGATGCGTCCCGGCAAGCCTGCCATGGCGGAGCTTTAAGGAGGTCCGCCATGTTTATAAACGAGGTCATAGATCATGTGAGATCCGTATATCCGTCGGAGTATGACGACTATGAGATGTATCTCTGGTGTGACGAGGTATCGTCCATGCTGGCGATGGAGGACAGGAACATGTATGAGCTCTTGATGCTGCCGATCCTGGACGAGGGCGAGATACTGCTCCCGGAGGGCGTCGATATCGAGAATATCGAATATATCATGGTGGGCGGCAAAGAGCTGAATAAGCGCGATCTCAGGATGTACGGCGGCAGGCGTGTGTATGTAAAGGGTAAAAACGGCGCGTTTCTGCCGAACGAGGTCTCGGAGGCGATGTATGCGGGCGTGGTATATCTAAAGCCGTACTCGCCGATACGCCTCACGGCGTACCTCGGCGGTATAACCATCGACAAGGACCGCGGCAGCTTTACCATAGGCAGCAGGGAATTCGAGCCGGGGGACAATGTCGACATAATTCTGTCACCCGACGCATCGTCAAAGACCAAGTTCGATGCAGTGCCGGTATTCTCCGTCGAGTACACCGATGAGGGCTGGCTCTACACCGTGCCGAAGGATCTGTTTTCGGATGTGACGGTCACGGACAATATGACGGCGAAGATGGTAAGAAAGGTCACGGAGAGGACGCTGTGCGGACCGCCGTTCGATACGATGTATGTGGACTATCTGCTTGCCAAGATAATGCTGTGTCAGCATGACAGCGAGAGCGCGAACATACATCTGACGCTGTTCAATTCGCGGCTCGCCGCATATAAGAACTGGGTAATAAAGCGGATGCCCTCGGGCGACTGCACATTCAGGAACTGGTGGTGATCATCATGGACGGATTCAGCAACGGCGCGTATATATACAGCGGCGCGGTGACGCGGGAGCTCCTCTCCGAGGCGCTCTCGGCGTACAGGACCTATCGGGCGGACAAGGAGAGCCTTACGGCGCGCATCCGCGACGACGACAGGTTCTACCGCGAGAGCTGCTCGGGCATGAGCGGCGCGCTCAGCTCGTTCATGACCTGCGACACGCCGTTCATCTTCACGGCGATCGAGAACGCGCGCGCCGACGCGATCGACAATTACCCGACCGCGAATATCCTCGAGCGCTCGCCCGAGGGGACGAAGACGGCTGAGGTGCTCTCAAAGATCGTCCCGGCGCAGCTTGAGATCTCCGAGTTCAAGCCCGCGTATAAGGAGAACATAAGGCGCAAGCTCAAATACGGCACAGCCGTCTACGGCGTGTTCTATAATGACCGGTCCGGGGACATAGACATAAGGAGCATAGATATTCTCGATATCTACGCCGATATGCACGTCTCGGACGTTCAGGACAGCGCGTTTCTGTTCATAGCGGCGGCTGTCGAGAACAGGCTGCTGAGGGAATGGTATCCTGAATTCGCGGCGATATTCACGGGCGACGCGGAGGTGGAGTCTATCTCCGAGAGCTACCGTCTGCGCGACCGTTCTGCGGTGCTCGACTGCTATTACAAGAAGGCGGACGGGGCGGTGCATATGATGAAGATATGCAAGGACACGCTCATCGCCGCCACCGAGGATATGGAGGGCTACGAGCATGGGCTGTATGAGCACGGGATGTATCCGGTGGTGTTTGACGTGCTCTATCCCGCGGAGAACTGCCCGTTCGGCTACGGGATGATAGACGTGGGAAAGGCGACGCAGACCGAGATAAACAAGCTCGACGAGGCGATAACCGAAAATATTATGTGCGGCGCAAAGCCGAGGTATCTTTCAAAGCGGTCCGGCGGCATAGATGAGGACGAGTTCCGCGATGTGTCGAAGAATATCGTCCATTACGAGGGCGATCCCGAGGCGCTCAAGCCGATAGATACCGTATCGCTCCCGGAGGCGTATATCTCGCACCGCGACCGCAAGAAGGAGGAGCTCAAGGAGGTGCTTGCGAACCGCGACTTCCAGCAGGGCTCGACCTCCGGCGGAGTAACTGCGGCGTCGGCGATAGAGACGCTGCAGCAGGCGGGAGAGAAGCGGTCGAGGGCGCTTATAAACGATACATACGATTCGTACAAGAAGATCATCTATATGATAATGGAGCTGATGCGCCAGTTTTTCGAGGAAAAGCGCGTGTACCGAGTATCGGACGAGCCGGGCGGGGACAGGTTCGCGGAGTTTTCGAATGAGATGATGTACGTGCGGGACTGCCGCGCCGGGAGCGGCTGCGGCGAAACCGCGGCGGACGAGCCGGGCAGAGCGGGGTGGCGGAAGCTTTTGTTTGATATAGACGTCGTGCCGCAGCGCGAGAGCCCGTATACGCGCGAGACGGCAAACAATACGATCCTGACCTTCTGGCAGAACGGGCTGTTTGAGCCTGAGAACGCGCAGGCGGCAGTCATAGCCTTGAAGAGCATGAGCTTTGACGGCAAGGAGCGGCTCATAGCGGATATACGAAAGCATGCCGAGGCCGCGGCTGCGGGACAGGATGAGCAAAACAGAGAGGAGGACACCGAATGAGCGGCAGGAGAACGATAGTACCGATAGGGGATACGGCGAAAAAATTCGGAAGAACGACCGCGTCAGGAAAGGGCAGCGGAGTTGTTGTCACAAACGGCACGCAGAGCGGCAGTTCCGCGCCGCGGAAGCCGTCCGGCGGCACAAGCCCGGCAAAGCAGGCATCGGGCGGCGCGTCAGCGCAGCCGTATGATACGGACACAGCGGCGGGGCGCGGGGCTTTGAGGCGCAGATATGCCGAAGACGGCGATCCGCTCGTCGCGGCGAGAGACTATACAACAGGCGGCGGATATTCGGGAGCTGTGAGATGGGACGGAGAGAGCGTGACGATAGGCGGCGTGCCGATAGAGCCGGAGTATGTGATAGACGGCACGGCATACGTGCCGCGGTCTGAGGCGGACACGGCTATAGACGAGATGGAGGAGCGGAACGGGATAATCGGCGCGGAGGGCGTCCGTGATATGTGGGACGAACGCTACGGCGGACTGCGTGATGACGTCCTCTATGACGTGATAGGCAGGGAGGCGTTTTCGTACGATCCGGAGGATGATCCCGTATATGACGCGTACAGGCGGATGTACCGGAGAGAGGCGGACGACGCTCTTATGCGCGTTCTCAACGAGAACAACACCTCGATAACCGGCGCTTCGGGCGCGGTGCTCTCGGAAGCGCTTGCGGACCGTGACCTGTATCTGGACAGGATGACGGACATGATACCGGAGCTTGCCGCCGATGCGTACAGCCGCTACGAGGGCGAAACGGAGCGGCTTCTGGACACCCTTGACGCGGCGTCGGAGATAGGCGGCGAATATTACGACAGGCTGTATCAGAGCGACCGTGACGCGTACAGCGACCTCATAGAGGCAGGCGAGCGTGAGCGGGAGGAGCGGCAGCGGATCGCGGAGAACAACAGAAACGCGCAGAACGACAGCTACGACAATGCTCTTGCGCAGCAGGAGCTTGAGCGCGGCGAGGTGGATCTGAGATACTACGGGGACATGGCGGAGCAGGAGCTGAGGCGGGCTGTGCTGGAGAACGACATAAGCGAGCACGAATACTATCAGAGCCTGATCGAGTCGGCGATGGACAGCGCCGAGCGGCGCGGTTTCTTCATCCCCGGAGACGAGGCGGCGCTGCCGTGGCTCGCCGCGTACCGCAGCGGCGGCGGCTACAGCCTGAGCCCCTATGCCGCCGCGGCGCAGCGGGAGCTTATGCTGCAGCTTGCGCGGCAGGGAATGATGGGAAGCTGAAAGGCTTAAGGAGGTGTTTGTTTGCAGTTTGATATTTACCCCGGCAAGGGGCATGGGAGCGATCGTTACGTCTCATTCGGGGGGCTTAACAGGACCCGCCGCGCGGGGGCGGGCGAGTTTTCCGATATGGAGAATATGGGCACGCTCGAATATCCCTGCGCGGCGCCGCGCGGGAAGCGGGCGGAGGTGTTTGAGGCGCCGTACGCGATCGACGCCGTTACGGCGCCGGACAGCACAAATGTTGCGGAACCTGCCGGGTTTACCGGTATCTGCGGCGGCTCGTTTTACTACAACGGCACGAAAAAATCCGGAAACAGCACGCTTACGGCGGGACTGCCTTGGGAGATCATCCGCATGGGCAACCTCTATATCATGAACGGCTATGATCCGGCGTCAAAAACGGCTCAGACCTTCTGCTACAACATCGACAATGACTCGTTCGGCGAGGGAGGGGACGATAAGATGTGTGACAGTCTTATCGTCATGGCGAGCAATGACAGTGCCGGGAGCTATCTTTCCACGTTCCGGTACGGATTCCCCGACGTCTATGAATATACCGCCGTAAGCGACGACGGGTCAAGGCAGATCGCAAACGCCGATTTCTTTGACAAGTACGGAGATCCTGTGATATCTCCGCCGAATATCTTTGAGCAGGTCTTTTCCGTGGGTGAGGAAGTCGAGATCGCGGGATTCCCGTCAGCTGACGGGAACTTCGGGCAGGTCTGGCGGTATCAGGGCAGCAGCGAGACGGTCATACCTCAGCGGCAGCTTGACTATGCCGGGAACAATACCATAGATACCGATCTCCTGCCTACGATAGATGAGCTTGGAAAGTGGGACATCACGAATGCGTATGTGAAGGGCTTTGAGCTTGAGCGGGTGGATATAGGCGGCAGCACGGCGTATATCCATAAGATATATCTCAGGCTCGTGAACAGGTACGGTGAGGAGATAGATTTTGTTGATATGGCGGACAGCACCGGAAATATCTATTGCTCCGGCGTGAGCGTTTTCCGGCGCAGGCGCACCTTCGACCATATCGCGGCGCATAACGGAAGGCTCTGGGGCAGCGTGCCGACGGGGAACCGGATATACGTCTCCAATTCGAATGACTATTTTGACTTCACGTCAGCGTCGGTCGTTGAGGGGTATGCGGGGCGCATCGAGAGCGATACGCCGGGGACGTTCACGGCGCTTGCCGAATACGGCTCGGAGCTTGTCGCGTTCAAGGAGGACAGCATATCCGTCATATACGGCTCCGGCGCCTACGGAGTATCCGTTATACCCGGTATCGGGTGCATCGACGGCAGGAGTGTGGCGCTGACTCCGTCGGGGATGATCTTCCTCGCAGCCGGCGGATTTTACGGTTTTTCCGGATCGCAGCCGGCAAAGCTTTCCGAAAAGCTCGGGAGAAAGAGATATATCTCGGCGGTCGGCGGCTTTGACGGTGAGATATACTATGTCTCGGCGAAGGACAAGGACGGTGCCTCGGAGCTGCTTGCATACGACACGCGCTATGGGACTTGGCACAGGCAGGACGGGCTTGACGCCCGGGGATTTTTCCGCCACCGCGCGGGATTCTATATCGCGGCGGAAAAAAAGGTATACGAGACGAACGCGGAGACGGGCGAAACGGTGGAATGGTCGTTTACCGGCGCGCCGGTGTTTTCCGAAAAGCTCGGGCTCAAGGCGGTGTGCGAGCTGTGGATACGTGCCGAGCTTGCGGAGGACGCGGAATTTACGGTATATACGAGCGTTGAAAACGGCGGATACCGCCGCCACAGCACGTTTCGCGGCGGAGGCATGAGGATAGTGAGATGCCCTGTCCGAGCGGTGATGGGCGGGGGATACCGCTACAGGATAAGCGGCAGCGGCGAGGCGGTGTTCTATGAGATAGACCTGCGAGTATCGGACGGCGGAGCGAGATACAAGGACGCGGACGTCTCAAGGCAGCTTGCCGAGAGATTTTAAGGAGGAGCAGTATGAGTGTTTTGATTACAGACGGCACGGATCATGCCGAGAAAAAGATCTTGGACAACTGGGCGGCGGAATATGCCAGACGCGCGATATCTGAGCACAGGGACGAAACGCCTATAGATCATCCGGACGGAAGCGTGACAACCTTAAAGATAGGAGACGGGGCGGTGTCTGCCGAAAAGCTGGCAAGCGCCTCGGTCACGACGGCGAAGCTGGACGATCAGGCTGTTACGACCGACAAGATAGACGACTATGCCGTAACCACGGTAAAGATAGCTCAGAGCGCGGTGGCCGGGCGTAGTATAGCGAACGGAGCAGTGGACGGGCGATGTATAGCGGACGATGCGGTAACAACCGACAAGCTGGCTGACAAAGCGGTCACGGGAGACAATATAGCTAACAACACTATAAAGGCTGAGAACATGGCGCCGAACGCTGTAAAGGAAGCAGCGATAGAGGACGGAGCGGTGACTTCCGGGAAGATAGCCGATTATGCCGTAGGGCAGCAGCAGCTGGCACAGGGAGCGGTGTCAAACAACCGTATACAGAACGATGCGGTGGATGAGCGATGCATAGCGCCGGGCTCGGTGGGGTTTGAGGCGCTAAAGGTAGCCTCTGTAGGCAACGCCGCGATAATTCCGGGATGCATCCAAAACAGGCATATGGCGGATGATTCGATCGGAACGGACGAGCTTATAAACGGAGCGGTAACAGGGATAAAAATAGCTACCGACGCAATTATATGGCAGAAGATAGCAGACGGAGCGGTCATAACAGACAAGATCGCCGACGGAGCCGTGACGGCGGAGAAGCTTGCCGAAGAGTATGCAAAAAGCGCGGGAAGCGGAAGCACTATACAGAATGTCGATCTTGACACTCTGACTCAAAATGGCATATACTCCGTATATTGTGACCACGAAAAGTCCGAAGAGTACCATTTCCCTCAGCTCACCGTAAGCGGAGGAATAGAGATCGGAGCGCACGAAGGAAGCATTATAGTTACTGAAAATCTTGATGGATGCTCACAGCTGTATATAAACTATGGTATGGACAGCATCGGAGATGATACAGCAAAGCCGACGATAGCATATAGAACGCTGAACAACAACAGCGGAACATGGATAGTTGATAGTGACTGGAAGTTTACAGACGATATCGCCGACGGATCGGTAACGACTGCAAAAGTAGCGGATAAAGCGATAACGCAGGGAAAGCTTGCGCAGGCGGCGGTATTGAACAACCGTATAGCGAGCGGCGCGGTGGATGCGAGATGTCTCGCGTCGAATGCGGTAACGACTGATAAAGTTGCGGATAAAGCGATAACGGCGGCAAAGATAGCAGACGGTGTGATACCGTCCGCGGGGCTAATAACATACAGCACTACGCCGCAGCGCATAGGAACATGGATAGACGGAACTCCGGTGTGGCGGCTGGCATTTGACGCTGAGGTGGCAGCAGATGCAACAGACGAAATAACGATAAAATACGCTGTCGACGATGACAATGTAAGAGTGCTGTTGTGCAAAGTGTGGCTCACCGTTGCTTATGACGGCGCGACCGCCAATAACATCGATACAACGGAGCTTGACCAGATCAACGCAACCACGTACTACAATCCAGCGTCTGGCCCCGGAACACTTGAGATCTTCAAAGGAACTGCAACGCCGCAGAACCGAGTATACGGCTACATAGAGTATGCGACGCCCGAAAGCAATCTGCCTCAGGCGTGAGGAGTGGGAATATGGACAGTACGGTAATAGTGGCGGCGGTGTCGTGCCTCGGCACGGTGATAGGCTCGATGTTCGGAGTTATCGCATCGAGCAACAAGACGATATACCGCATCGAGCAGCTTGAAAAGAAGGTCGAGAAACATAACGGCATGGTCGAGCGTATGATAGAAGCGGAGGATAAAATAAAGTCGCACCAGTATCAGATAAACGATTTGAAGGAAAGGATTGATCATATATGATAAATTGGAAGGCAAGACTGAAAAACCCGACGTTCTGGATCTCGGTGGTGATCGCGGTCGTCACGCCGGTGCTCGCGTATATGGGGCTGACGGCACAGGATATAACGACATGGGGCGCTCTGTGGGATGTGATAACGGGCGCGGCGGCGAATCCGTATATACTGCTTATGGTCGCGGTATCGGTATATAACGCGGTGATCGACCCCACGACACCGGGATTTTCGGACGCGGTAAAGAAAGGCAAGGATGACGATGGAAAGCTTTAAGGTGATGAACGCGGACGCGTTCGGGGATTGGCTCCGGGAGCAGAATGTTACGCGGAATATAACGCGGGTGCAGCTGCATCACACGTATCAGCCCGACTATGCGGCGTGGAACGGCATTCCGGACGCGGTGTACTGGCAGAACAGCATGAGAAACTATCATGTGAACACAAACGGCTGGGCGGACATCGCGCAGCAGTTCACGATCTGCCCGAACGGCGAGATCGTGACCGGAAGGAGCCTGAACAGCGCGCCCGCCGGTATAACCGGCGCGAACACCGGGGCGGTATGCATTGAGATCCTCGGCAACTTCGACCGCGGAGGCGACGCTATGACGGACGCGCAGAAGGATGCGGCGGTGACCGCGGCGGCAGAGCTTTTGAAGCGGTTCGGGCTCGGGACGGATGACGTGACATACCATGCGTGGTGGTCGGCGGGCGGCGCGGCGCTTGGGGATTATATCCCCGGCCGCTCCGGAAAGACGTGTCCCGGCACGGCATTTTTCGGAGGCAACACAAGGGCGGCATACGAGGCGAACCTCAAGCCGCTTATACAAGGCTATATGGATGGGAACGGAGGACTCACGATGACACAGTACGAGGAATTAAAGGCGCTCATAGCAGCGAAGGATGCCGAGACAGCGGCGCTTTCGGCAAGGGCGGAGGCGATGGAGGCTGAGATAAAACAGCTCAAAACGCCGATGATCTATAACTATATAGACGATAACATGCCCATGTGGGCGCATGAAGCCGTGAGCTGGTGTGTGGAAAACGGCATAATAATAGGCACCGGCGAGGGGCTGGGTCTGGACGACAAGGATCTGCGGCTGTGCCAGATCATATACAGGCTGCATAAATAAAAACACGCGGCTGCCGCAGCGTAAATACGCATCGCGGCAGCCCGTGTCTCATTCTGTGACTGCGCAGCATAGCTTCATATATGAGCATGGTCTTGTCCACGTAATAGAAGTCATTGTCTATTATGTCCTTGAAGTCCTCATAGCCTATAGGGATCCTTTTCTTTTCAAGCTTGAGCACCGGAACTCACCTCCGTGTAAATTCGATATTCCTACAGTTAAGTATATCATAAACCGGCACGGATTTCAATAAATATAGACAAGATCACCACGGTTTTTGAATGAGTGAATTTTTTATGAACACAAATATTTAGGGGTACAGCAGCTCGGAACTGTCTGCGCAGTCTTGACCGCCCTCCAAATCCGACATGTCGGATTTGGGCAAGGGGGTCGAAACGCTTCAGCGTTTCGGGGGGTCCAAGTGCAGCCTTGAACTAAGGCGGGATAGAACACGGATTAACATATTTTGCTATTCGCGATTGGCGGCATAGTGTAAAATGGCAGCGGGACCCCCTCAACACCTACGGTGTTGAACCCCCTTGCCCGAATTTATTCACGCAAAGCGTGATAAATTCGGAGGGGGTCAAGAAATAGTTTGCCGTGGCTCACATCGACTGTGAATAGTAGCCTTTCGAAAAAAATCGAAAAAAATAAAAAAAATTTTAAAAAAAGTATTGACAAATGAGTAAACACATGCTATAATTATATTCGTTGTTGCGGCGGTATAGCTCAGTTGGCTAGAGCATGCGGTTCATACCCGCAGTGTCACTAGTTCGAATCTAGTTACCGCTACCACAGTGGTCCGGAGCATGCTCCGGATCATTTTTTTTGTTTTTTCGTGAAAAAAAACAAAAAAGCTATTGTATTAAATTTTAAAATATGTTACAATATCCTTTGAGGTGATTTCAATGCTCGATACTATATTGAACATTGCGGGACTTATAGGCGACATAGTTTGCCTTGGTCTTCTTGTTGCGCTGTTTGTTATGCGGCGCAGGATCAAATAATTTTATGAGGTGAACCTGATGGGTATATTCGGAGGAAACTATATGAAGGAAGGACCGGGCGTCGATAAGAACGCGCCGAAGAAAAGAGGCTTCTTCCTGTTCTGGGACATTGTTATACAGAAATTCACAAAGATGCTCGGCGCCAACATGCTGCATTTTCTGTTCAGTATCCTTTATCTGGCTTTTGTATACATAATCCTTTCGGGATTTATTATACAGGGTCTCGGAATAGATACGGCGATATCGTCCGCGGCACAGATCGGCGCGGTGGACGAGGCGTCGGTCGGGACTGTGGAGCAGATGCTTTACTTTATGGTGAGGGCGTTTATAACGGTGTTCATTTTCAACTTCTTCGGCTCGGGACCGGTAACGGCCTCTTACGCGTATGTGATGCGCTGTTACACGCGCGGCGAGCACACATGGATGATGAGCGACGGCTGGGACAAGTTCAAAGAGAATCTTAAGCAGTCGATACCGCTTCTCATAATAGATGTTGCGGTCATACTTCTGGGCATGAACGCCTATTCGTTCTATACGGCGTTTTCCGCCGAATATGCCGGAACGGGCATGGGCACGTTTATCGATATGGTGCGCTATTTTACGGTAGTGGTGCTGTTTCTGTACATGATGATGCATATGTATGTATATCAGATAATGGTGACATATAAATGCAAATTCGGTGAGCTCATGAAATCGGCGGCGCTTATGACGCTTGCAAAGCTGCCGATGAATCTGCTGCTCACTGTCATCACGGGCGCTGGCATAGTGCTTATATTCTGGTTCATCCCGAACCCGATGATAAGCCTCGTGATATATCTTGTTATCGGAGGAGCACTGTTCCGCTATCCGCTTGAATTCTATGCGAGCCGCGTTATCGAGAAGAACATAAAGGCGGTAAAGAAGGCGGAGAAGAAGAACGAGGCGAAAATAACATATATAGATTAATTTACAACGGAGAATGGAGAATCAAAGGACTGCCGATGTCCTAAGGCTCATATTTTCCGCGTATTTAAGGAGTATAAGGGCTGTTGCTTTTAGCGACAGCCCTGTCACGTATAAAGGAAGTGATTATTTATGATACTTGGCAGTTACGATGTTGCGGTAATAGGCGGAGGACACGCTGGCGCGGAGGCGGCGCTGGCTGCGGCGCGGCTCGGAATGAGGACGGTGCTGTTTTCGATAAGCCTTGACGCAATAGGGAACCTGCCGTGCAACCCGAGCATAGGAGGAACGGCGAAGGGCCATCTTGTCCGTGAGATAGACGCGCTTGGCGGAGAGATGGGCAAGGCGGCGGACGCTGCTATGATCCAGTCAAAGATGCTCAACCGCGGCAAGGGACCGGCGGTGCACTCTCTGAGGGCGCAGATAGACAGGCAGAGCTATCACCGCGAGATGAAACGGCGGCTCGAGGAGCAGCCGGGACTGCAGATAAAGCAGGCTGAGATAGTGAGGATAAAAACGGAGGACGGGCATGTGAGCGGTGTTATCACGCAGACCGGCTCGGAGTACGCGGCGCGCGCGGTGGTGATCGCAAGCGGAACTTATCTTAAGGGAAAGGTGCTCATAGGCAGCTATTCGCGTGAGAGCGGACCGGACGGGATGTTTCCGGCAAACGAGCTCTCGGCGTGTCTTTCTGAGCTGGGGATAACGCTCAGGAGGTTCAAGACCGGCACGCCAGCAAGGCTCCACGCCGGCACGCTTGACTACGGGAAAATGCACGTCGAAAAGGGCGACGAGCGTATAATACCGTTCTCATTCGAAACAAAGGAGCCGGGGGTGAACAGAGCCGACTGCTATCTTACATACACGAATGAGGAAACACACAGGATAATAAACGAAAATCTCGGCAGGAGCGCGATGTACGGCGGATTTGTGGAGGGCGTGGGACCGAGGTACTGCCCGTCGATAGAGGACAAGGTAGTAAGGTTTCACGACAAGCCGCGCCATCAGCTGTTCATAGAGCCGATGGGGCTTGACACGAAGGAGATGTACGCGCAGGGGTTCTCAACAAGCCTGCCGGAGGATGTGCAGCTTGAGATGTACAGATCGGTGAAGGGGCTCGAGCACTGCGAGATAATGCGCAGCGCGTATGCGATAGAATACGACTGCTGCGACCCGACGGAGCTGTATGCGACGCTCGAATTCAAGAGCGTCAAGGGTCTGTACGGCGCGGGTCAGTTCAACGGCACCTCCGGCTATGAGGAGGCTGCCGCGCAGGGGCTTGTAGCCGGGATAAACGCTGCGCTCGGGCTCAAGGGCGGGGAGCAGCTGACGCTGCGCAGGATAGACGGCTATATCGGCACGCTCATAGACGATCTTGTCACCAAGGGCACGAACGAGCCGTACAGGATGATGACCTCGCGCTCGGAATACAGGCTGCTTTTGCGGCAGGACAACGCCGACGAGCGCTTGACGCCGATAGGACACCGGATAGGGCTCATAAGCGACGAGAGATACGCGGAGTTCCTTAAAAAGCAGGAGCTTATCGAGAAAGAGATAAAGCGGATAAGATCGGTAACTGTCCCGCCGCGTCTGGCGAATCCTGTGCTTGAGCTTTACGGCTCGACGCCGATAAAAACGGGGATAAAGCTTGCGGAGCTGATAAAGCGTCCTGAGCTTGATTATGAAAAGCTCGCACCGGCGGATCCGGATCGTCCGGAGCTTCCGTACGCGGTCGCGGAGGAAGCGGAGATAAAACTGAAATACGAGGGATATATAAAGCGGCAGATACAGCAGGCGGAGCAGTTTGAAAAGCTTGAAAACAGGCTGCTGCCGGATGATACGGACTATAGCGAGGTGTACGGACTAAGGCTTGAGGCGAGGCAGAAGCTCTCAAAGATACGCCCGAAGTCGATAGGTCAGGCATCGAGGATCTCCGGAGTATCCCCGGCGGACATATCTGTCCTGCTTATCTGGCTAGAGAGCAGACGTCAGCGTGAGGAATAAGCGGTGATTTTTTCGGTATTGGCGCTTGCAGACAGGCGCGGTATATGATAAAATACAATTATAGACCGAATGACATATAAATGGGGGTGAATGTGATATGAAAAAGTTTATCACGGTATTTTTGCTTGCGTCCGCGGCTGTTTTCGGCGCGGCGGCGGAGGCGGAGTTTTATAATGATTTTGAATATGACAGGATACCTGTCGAGGCTGTAAGGGATGGCGTGGGTTACGTTGCTTTCGGCGATTATTTCGATATGCCGTTTCTGAAAGCGAGAGCCGACGGCGATGGGTATGTGGTATATGGAGATGGATATACGCTGGAGGTAACACCCGGTACAAGCGCGGCGGTGTTTAACGGCGAAAGCATAGAGCTGCCGGCGGCTCCGTATGTGTCCGAACACGGGCTGTGTATGCCGGCGCGCGCAATGTTCTCGCTTGCGGAAGTATATGTGGCATATGATGATATTTCCGTGCCGGGCAGGCTGCCGTATAAGGAATATTATGATGGATCTGACGGGGCTGAGACAGTGAGAGTTTTAGGACCTCTGGATGGTTCGTATCTTACGATAAGTCATTCGCCGGATATCGATAATATTTTATCCGATGACATATTTATTTTGAATTTGTATGCGATGTACGAAAAAGCCGAGCCGGTCGAGATAAACGGCATCCGGTTTGAAAGATGGACAAACCGCGGGGACAGTGACGATAATATCTATATCAGCAGGCAGGATGGTTTGATGATAGGATGCTGCATCAAGGACGAAGAGAAGGGCAGTCCGTACGCTTCGGATACTATGTCAGTGCTGGAGTCAATACATCATACGACTTGACACTGCCTGTCGGAAATGGTATAATTAAGCCAAAGAGGCGGCGGATGATATATATACGGCACTGTGAAGAGGAAGATGATCAATAAAAAAAGGAGAATAATATAGTGAAGGAAATAGTTCTTGCAAAATACGGTGAAATAATCCTGAAGGGCGGCAACAGGCCGAAATTTGAGCGGCTGCTCATAGACAATATAAAGGATGCGTTAAGGAATGTCGCGCGATGCCGCGTGACGCTCACGCAGGCGACGATCTACATTGAGGAGTTTGAGGACGACAAGATCGACCTTATCGTGGACAGGCTCTCGAAGGTGTTCGGTATAGTGTCTGTGACGCGCGCCGCCGTGTGCGAAAAGGATATGGACGCGATAAAGGCGACTGCGAGGGAGTATTTAAAGGATGATCTGTCACGAAAGGCGACATTCAAAGTCGAGGCTAAGCGTTCGGATAAGGGCTTTCCGCTGAACTCCGTACAGCTGTGCATCGAGCTCGGAGGCTATCTTGACGACTGCTTCCCGGATATAACCTGCGACGTGCATCATCCCGACATAACGGTAATGGCGGAGATCCGCGAGGCGGGAGCGTATATATACAACAGAAACAAGAAGATACAGGGGCAGGGCGGGATGCCGATAGGCTCAGGCTCAAAGGCGATGCTGCTGCTCTCGGGCGGCATAGACAGCCCGGTCGCCGGGCATATGATCGCAAAGCGCGGAGTGGCGATAGAGGCTGTGAACTTTTTCTCGTTCCCGTATACGTCGGAGAGGGCGAAGGAAAAGGTCATTGAGCTTGCGAGGATCATATCGCGCTACACCTCGAAGATCAGACTCTATATCGTGCCGTTTACGGATATACAGCTTGAGATACGCGACAAGTGTCCGGAGGAGCACATGACTCTCATAATGCGCCGGTTCATGATGCGCATAAGCGAAAAGATAGCGAGAAAGGCGGGCGCAAAAGCGCTTGTCACGGGCGAGAGCGTGGGTCAGGTCGCAAGCCAGACGCTTGCGGCGCTTGACGTTACGAATGCCGTAACGGATATGCCGATCCTGCAGCCGCTTATCGGTATGGACAAGATAGAGGTGATACGCCGCGCTGAGGAGATAGGGACGTATGAGACGTCCATCCTGCCGTATGAGGACTGCTGTACCGTATTCACGCCGAAGCATCCGACGATCAATCCGAAGCGTGCAACCATAGAACGCACGGAGAGCGTTCTTGACATAGAGGCACTGGAGGCTGCGGCTCTCGAGGGCGTTGAGGTGATAGACATTTATCCCGAATGAGGTGATACGATATGTTCAGGCGAAAAAGGATACCGATAGGCTATGAGGACTTCAAGCAGATAATAGACGGGAATTTCTACTATGTAGACAAAACGATGCTGATATACGAGCTGCTCAATGACGGGGGACAGAACAACCTGATCACAAGACCGAGGCGTTTCGGAAAGACACTGAATTTCAGCATGCTGAAATACTTTTTCGACATAACGGAGAAGGATAACGCGTATCTGTTTGACGGGCTGAAAATATCGGAGCATTATGACGAGGCGGCGGAGTACCGCAATACGCATCCTGTGATAATGCTGTCATTAAAGTGCGGCAAGCAGGGAAGCTATGAGGAAGCTTTGGACAGCCTGTGCAATGAAATACAGGGTCAGTTCATCAAATATGAGTTTATTGCCGACTCGGGAAGACTGAATGCTCAGGATAACGAGAAGTTTAAAGCTGTAATGTGTTCCGGTGAGCACAGTGAGAGGCTGTTTAAAGAGTCAATAAAGC
>DVNB01000072.1 GCA_018714695.1 Candidatus Ornithomonoglobus merdipullorum
GTTATAATTGACAATAAAGAATGTGCGGATGCTTTGTGTCCGTGCATTCGTGCGTTTACGGCGCGCGCCGTATCTATTATCTTAGGACGCGAGACGTCCGCTTTAAGGGGTGTGATAGTATGACACAGAACGAAAAACTTGAATATCTGATCAGGTATCTTTTGAGTGAGTCGGAGCGATACTCCGATATAAAGCTGCCGGAGACTGATGCGGAGCGGAAGCAGCTTTTGCGCTCGCTCATGAATGTGCGTCCGCCGCAGGCGGTATCGAAGAAATTTTTAAAGGTGCAGGATGAATACCTGCGCTGTGAGACCTCGGCAAAGGGGATAACAGACGCGGAAAAACTCGCACCTGTCCGCGGAAGAATGTGCCTGTGGAAGGGGGATATAACAACGCTCAGGTGCGGCGCGATAGTGAATGCGGCAAACAGCGGCATGACGGGGTGCTATTATCCGTGCCATGGCTGTATAGACAACGCCATCCACACATATGCCGGAGTGCAGCTCAGGCTTCGCTGTGCGGAGATGATGGAGGAGCAGGGCTATCCAGAGCCTACAGGAAGCGCTAAGGTGACGGACGCGTATAACCTGCCGTGTGAATATATCATACATACCGTGGGACCCATAGTCCGCGGCAGGCTCCGTGAAGCGGACTGCGATATGCTGCGCTCATGCTATCTTGAATGTCTGAAAGCGGCGGAGGAGAACGGCATAGCATCGGTCGCGTTCTGCTGTATATCCACCGGCGAGTTCCGGTTCCCGAACGAAAGGGCGGCGGAGATCGCGGTAGATACGGTAGAGGAATATCTGAAAAATTCAAAAATTGAAAGGGTGATATTCAATGTTTTCAAGGGCACTGACTTATCGATATACAAAAGGATACTCACAGAGCGCGGCGGAGCTGAAATCAAGGCTCAATAAAGCCGATGCTGTTCTGATAGGCGCGGGCGCGGGGCTGTCGACAGCGGCGGGGTACACTTATTCGGGCGAGAGGTTCGAAAGGTATTTCAAGGATTTTTCGGACAGGTACGGATTTACCGACATGTACTCCGGCGGATTTTATCCTTACAAGACGCTTGAGGAATTCTGGGCGTTCTGGAGCAGGAATATAGAGGCGAACAGGTATACCGACACGGGTAGTACGGTGTATAAGGAGCTTCTTGAGATCGTGAGAAACAAGGAATATTTCGTGCTCACCACAAATGTGGATCACTGCTTTCAGAAAGCGGGATTTGACAAAAAGCGGCTGTTTTACACTCAGGGCGACTACGGGCTTTTCCAGTGCTCGAAGGCGTGCCATAACAAGACATACGATAATGAGGCTGTTGTAAGGGAAATGGTCGCGCGGCAGACGGATATGAAGATACCGTCGGAGCTGATACCGAAATGCCCGGTCTGCGGCGCTCCAATGACCACGAATCTGCGTGTCGACGAGACCTTTGTGCAGGATGAAGGCTGGTATCGGGCATGCAGCAGCTATGAGGATTTTATAAGGAGATACGCGGACGGGAACATTTTGCTCCTCGAGCTGGGCGTCGGGATGAATACGCCGGTCATAATAAAGTACCCGTTCTGGAAAATGACGGGGCAGAACAGGAGCGCGGTCTATGCTTGCCTGAATTACGGCGAGGCATTCTGCCCGGATGCGATAAAGAGACAGTCAATATGCATTGACGGCGATATAGCGGATGTATTGAGAGAACTGAAAAACGGATGAGGACTCGCGTGATACAGCGCAGCAGTACCGTTTTATACGGTGCCGCTGCCACACATGTTGTATTTTCAGGAAATTCAATGGCTTTGAGATCTTCCGATAGTTAAAAAAGAGAGTAAATAGTTAAATATCTCACTGTACAGAATGCACAAAGAGTGCTAAAATATAAACAATGAGACAAACATTTGCAAGGAGGCATTGAAGTGAAAGGAAAGGGAAGAATGACGGCGCTGCTGCTCACGGCGGCGGTTGCCGCGACGGCTGTTTACATACCGGCGGCAGCCGAGGGAGAGAACAGCATAACTGTGAGTAATGGTATATCGGCATCCGCGCCGAGTGCCGAGGCTGGCGCGACGGTAACGCTGACGCTGCCGGAGGATTACGTTGATGGATCATTGGTGATAAGCTATGTAAACTCGGATGGGCAGACTGAAATACCGTCCGACATCACAATGGTATCGGAGACGGAGTACAGCTTTACCATGCCGGACTATGAAGTTTCGGTATCGTGTCTTGAAAACGATGATCCGTCGAAGATGATAGTTGTCGGAACGACGAGCACGTATTATGTGAGAAGCGACAATGAGCTGACGGTCACGTTCGATGTGCCCGATGCGCCGGAGGGCTATATCTATACGGGGACCGAGGTGAATGTGCCGGTGCGCGACCATGCATATAATGCGTTGGATATGACGGCGACAATGAACGGCGAGCCGTATACGATAGAAGGCGGAGTGGTTTCCGGAACGGGAACAGCCGTAAGTATGGGAGAGAACATTCTCGCGATAACGAACGAGCACCAGAACGGTGTCGATTATTACCACTCAAGCAAAGGTCATTATCCGGTTGATGCCGGGGATCTTGCCACGCTCACGCTTACGCTTGCGGACGAGAATTCAAGGCGTGTCTGGGATACATACCGTGAGAATACATTCACGGGAGAAAATCCCGATTACAGCATCGCATGGAAGATAACCAACAATGCGAATGACCGCAAGGGCGCCAGCCATACGGTCGATACTGAGAACAGGGTAATTACGATAACGAGCAGCGAAGGCGCCGAGACTGCGCTTGACGGAGATAATAATGCGGTACTTTACGGAGTTACGGCTGCGATCAAGAATGTACAGCCTAATACGAAATACACGCTGACTTTTAAGGAAAAAACAAATATGACAAAGCATGTCAGCAACGGAGTGTACATAAATGCCATAACTCTTGCGACTATGGCGAACAGCACAGATCCTGACGCGACAAAGGACACGGATGTGTTAAACAGCGGCAAGCTTGCCGATCTGCATACATCGCTCACGGATGATGAGGATTGGTGCGAGAGGACAGTAGAATACGTTTCCGGTTCCGGTCTGCCCGACGGATACGATTCGTATGAGGTTAAGTTCACATTCATGCTCCGTGGCTGTACCGGAGCTGTGCAGATAAAGGATCTTACGATAACCGGCGCGGCTGCGCCGGAGCCGACACCGACTCCGTCACCTGTGCCCGCTCCGACAAAGGATCCGGAAAAGGACTACACGCCGCCGGTGCACACAGGCGATGTGATAGACCCGCTTGACACTGACGACACGTTCCAGTACCATTTTGCGGGCGGGACCGACGATTATATGAACGGTGTGACAGAGACCGGAAAGACGTATGACGTGTATATGTGGGTGCCGCAGACGGCGACTCCCGAAACACTGCGCGGACTTGTGGCGATAAAGATGAATCTTATCGAGGTGCCGTTCGCAAATTCTGCAAAGCTCAGGGAAGCGCTTGCAAAGGAGAATTTCGGTATACTCTTTATAGTGGATCAGAATGACGCTGTGCCTGAGGGTAAAAGCGGGTATAACTATAAGAACATCCTGCAGGGAATGTACACAGCGGAGGACTACAAGGGAGACGATCTCTTCGGCGAGAAGTGGCGCACATGGGACGGCAAGGATGCCGCGCAGATCATGGATGATATAATGAAAGGCATTGCGGACGCGTCGGGTTATGAGTGTGTTGCGGAAAACACACCGGTAATAACGATCGGTCACAGCGCCGCATCACCGTTCGGCTACAGAAGCGGAAACTGGGCATATGACAGAGTCATAGCGCAGATAGACATGAAAAACGGGATGTGGGGCGACGCAACTGACGGATCAACGGCTGAGGGTGATGAGCACGGCTACGGCATGGTGCCGGGTATCCCTTCACTGCAGCTTGCGGCGCAGTATACGGAGCATGCGACAGGCGCGGGACGCGACAGAACGGTATGCGACGCTCGGTATCATATAGACCATCAGAGGGCGGTAGATCCCGATTATCTCGTATCGCACATAATCGAGTGGGGCTCGGGTCATTACGACTGGTCGAACAATGCTACGGATATTATGATCGCATACATCGAAAAGGCGATAGAGTACAGGATCAACAAGAACGAGGACGGCAGCGATAAGGGCTTTACGGGCGGAAATGATGAATACACGCTCACCGACCTTACAGATACGGGCTATCTTATGAAGCCGTTTGAGAAGGATGGGGACGGAGCGGAGCGCCCGGCGGGCTATTACCGTGATGAACTTCATGGCTGGCTCTCATCCGGGCAGGAGAACAGCACCGCAAGCGAAGAAGATAAGAAGGCATCCTTCTGGTTCTTTGACGAGGAGCTTGCGAATGAGATAAACGCGTTTACGAATTATGCGATACCGGAATCGCCCGGCAGGAATGATACAGGCGTTGAGGGAAAAACGCATTCGGACTATGAGCCGTATATGCTTATAAAGAACCCGGCGAATTCGGTATATGCTGATACGGTATATGATTTCAACAGCTATATCTCACCGTTTACAAACTTTAACGGCAGCATGTCACGATACGGTGACAACAGGTTCATAAACTATGAGAAGATGGAAAGCCCGTCAGCCGGCAACGGCGATGATAATCCGTGGCTGGGGGCTACAAATACCGGTAATTTAAGAGGGTATGACACTGTCACGGTCGATACTTATTATATGAGCGAGGTACCGTCGATAACGACGACGAACGGCGAGGCATATGACGGCGTCGGCGATAAGGCTGCGGTGCCGGAGGGCGTAAAGGCGGAGGTAGTGCCGCTTATAGCGCCGTATGAGCTGATAGAGTCGGAGCTTATAGATGCTGACGGTATGACGCGTGACGGCTCGGAGCTTGCCGGTCAGGTCGCATCGGTAACGAGAAGCACACTTCGTTTCCATAACAACAGGGTATATTATAATTCCGGCTGCAAGTACACTAATGAGGCGGGAACAAAGCAGGGCGCTTTCTCAATGATCTATTCGCCCGAAGCATGGAACGGCGGAGAGCTGGTTTCAACGTTCAAATCGACAGGCATAGGCATGAATGTGCCGTATGTCGATACGGGCAAGGGAACGGATCAGATACTGACACTGGAAGAGATAGAAGATATTGATGTAAAGGGACTTACGGAAAACCCGCGTATCGCGGTCGAATACACATCCTCGGACAGTGATCTTCAGAAATACACGGACGTATTCGTAAACTATGGCCCGGCAAAGGCTGTAAGGACAGTTGATCCGGAGGACGGATCGTACTCATGGGAGATCGAGATACTGCTTGACGAGATACCCGAGGGTGCGGAATATCCCATCGAGGTCAATATAGTGGCATCGAACCTCGGAAAGTGGGAAAAGGTATCGGGAGCGACCGATGAGATCTCGTTCGATATAGTAAAGACGGCGGAGCCTACAGCGACGGCAACAGCAGAGCCGACACCTACGGCGACGGCAACAGCAGAGCCGACACCGACAGCGACTGCGACAACAGAGCCGACACCTACGGCGACTGCGACAGAAGAGCCGACAGCAGAACCGACGCCTACAGCGACGGCAACGGCAGAGCCTGCACCCACCGAGCCTGCCGCTAAGGCGGATGGCATAACGATAGGCGGCGAGACCTACACCGACAAGCTGCCCGAGAGCGGAGAGTTGACCGCAGTGACGATCACGAAAGATGCCGATGCTGACCTTGACGGCTGCACGGCATATGCGGCAATATACAGCGAAGGCAGACTCATAGGCATACGGCTTGTGCGTATAGAGAACTCAGCAGGGGAGGAGCAGCTGACACTCGCGATAGACGATCCCATGGATATATCGGAATGTGACGAACTGAAGATACTCGTATGGAACGACAATATGAAGTCTGAAGCATCAATGCTGACGGCTGAGAAGTAAAACTAACAATACCGCGTCCGTGATCGGGCGCGGTATTGCTATGTTCATATTAAAGTTTCATTATCATCTCAAGAAGCCGCTTTGCGCAGACCTCAAGGTCGGCGCGGGTGAGCCTGCCTTCATTGAGCGATTCCCGGACGGAATCGTGAAAGCCGAATGGCATCTTGATATCGTTTCCTGCAAGTATCTCTTTTGTCTCGTCGGCATGGTTTACCCAGTCGGTGGTGACCATACCTTTAAAGTCCCATTCGTCTCTTAGAATACCTGTTATGATATCATAGTTTTCCGATGCCCTTGTGCCGTTTATGAGATTGTATGAGGACATTACCGTCCAAGGCTGAGATTCCTTTACACATATCTCAAAGCCCTTGAGATAGATCTCTCTGAGTGCGCGTTCGGACACTATCGAATCGGATTCGTACCTGTCCACTTCCTTGTTGTTGGCGCAGAGATGCTTTGCAGACGCGGCTATGTGCTGTGACTGTATGCCTCTAACCTTTGCGGCAGCCATTTTGCCGGTTATAAGAGGATCCTCTGAGAAGTATTCGAAGTTTCTGCCGCAGAGAGGGTTGCGGTGGATGTTCATCGCCGGTGTGAGCCATATGCCTATATTGTTCTCCTTCGCCTCTTTTGCTCCTGCCACACCGATGCGGTAAATGAGCTCCGGATCCCAGCTGCATGCCAGAAGCGTCGCGCACGGGAACGCGGTAGTTGTAACACCGCGGTCGGGAACTATGCGCAGTCCGGCGGGACCGTCAGCGGTCATGACGTTGGGTATGCCGTATTTTTCAAGGTTGCCCATGCCGCTTGTGTCGGCAACACCGGTGTTGGGCTGACCGTACAAAAGACCTATCACTTCATCATCGGTGAGCTGTTTCATGAATTCGTCAAGCGTGAGCTTTCCCTCAAACACGTCTATGAGCATCGCTTTTTCGGCGGGCGCTGATGCATCGGATGCCATTGGCGCTGTGCGCTCCGTGCAGCTTTCAAATGACGGCATGGACTCAAAGCTGCCGTCGGAAAGCATGCGCTTTTCAAGCTTCGAAGGCGCTGCCCGGCGCGTGAGCTGCTCCGTTATCACGTCTTCAGGCACGATATATTCAAAGTCTGCTTTTACGGTGTTCCGAACGGAGTTGCCGATATAGAATCTATAGCTGCCCTTTTCAAGCATGTATGCCGAATGCTGTATCTTTCCGAGGTCGTCATAGCTTGCCATGAACTCAACCGGCATCTCCATAAATACGCGTCTCGTTTCGCCCGGTGCCAAAAGATCCGTCTTTTTGAAGGCGCCAAGCTCCAGAGCGGGCTTCCCAAGCCTGCCCTGCGGCGCGCTGTAGTAGACCTGCACTACCTCTTTGCCGCTCATAGCTCCGGTGTTCGTGACAGCCGCGCTTATCTTGATACTTCCGCTGTCCTCATGCACGCGTATATCAGAAATATCAAAGCTTGTGTACGAGAGCCCGAAACCGAAGGGGTAGTTCACCCTGTCATATGCATCGCTGACCGTTTCAAAATACCTGTAGCCGACATAGATATCCTCATAGTATTTTACGTAATTGTCGGACTCGTTGAAGCTTTCCGAGGAAGGGTAGTCCGAAAAGCGCTTTGCAAATGTGTCAGCGAGTTTGCCGGACGGATTTACATCGCCGCATAGTATATCGGCTATCGCAAGCCCGCCCTCCATGCCGCCCTGCCATGCGTAGAGAACGGATGAGATGCGGTCATTTGAATGATACCATTCCGAGTCGGTCTGCGCGCCCGCATTTATTACGACTATTATATTTTTAAAGCGGCTGAGGACATCATTCACCATCCGCTCCTCTGCAGCGCTGAGGTAAAAATCGCCGTCTCCCGGCTCGCCTTTTCTGTCCCAGCCCTCGCCGGAGAAGCGGCAGATCGTTATCACGGCTGTGTCAGTATAAGCCGCAGCTCTGTCAAGAAGCTCCGACGGGAGCTCCGGCTCGGATGTAAGACCTTTGTATTTTCCATCTGCGTACTGCTTTTCGATCTCCGTCCGGTAGAAGTCTATGAGTCCGGCATATACCTCTATCTTGCCCTCCGCTTCTTTTATCTTCAGCCCGTCATAGATGTTTCTCACGTAACTTACCGTGACGTCACCGCTGCCGCCTCCGCCTTTTACGTAGTCATACTGCGCCTTGCCGAACACTGCTATGCGCTGTCCGCCCTTGAGCGGCAGAAGGCCGTTCTCGTTTTTCAGCAGTACCATGCCTTCTGCGGCAGCCTCGCGCGACAGTGCTATATGCTCAGCCGATCCGGTAATGCGCTTTCCGTCCGCGCCCATCGGAAGGCACGGCGTGAATCTGAATCTTGCCCATTTTTCCATAATGAAATACCTCCGTTTTTATATTTGATTTGAGTTTTTCAATGCTTGTTTTAAGATATTATTTCCGCACGGCTTTTGAATGAGTGAATTCTTTATGAACATGAAGCGCCCATTCGCGGCAAGGCTCCCCTGAAAGGGGATCGGACTCGATCGTTCACCGGGCGAGGTCCCGGCAGCGAAGCTGACTGAGGGGTTCCGCTTTTTTAACTACAGTTCATACCGCCGAACCCCTCCACCGGCTCCGCCGGTCCCCATCCCCTTCCAGTGGAGACGCGCACAAATCGTCACCAATATGAAATATTCACACATTGTTCATATAATGTTAACTCATTCAAAAGCAGTGATTATTTCTGTAGATATACTTGTATTTTAAATTCTATTGTGATATAATGCAAGACAGAACGGAATAAAAACAAGACAGATCGTGCACAGTTTGAGGCGGGTGACAGTTTTATGAAATATTTTTTTGAGGAGCGCAGTGTGGCAATAACCGAATATATAAGCGGCGACCTTGATTTCGGCGCTCATCTTCACGGAGAAGTCGAGATCGGCTTTGCCGCTGAGGGATCATCAAGGCTGTGCATAGAGGACAGATCGTATGAGATCAAAGCGGGAGATATGTTTATGGTATTTCCGAATATGATACATCGTTATGAGCATTCGGAAGCGATCAAGGCGTATGTAGTCATATTTTCCGCCGCGCTGCTTCCGGAGTATGCAGGAGCCTTCCGAGAGATGCGGCCGGTATCGCCGGTCATACACTGCGGTGATACTCACATACCGGCTTTGTTTGAAATGTTTTTTTCGAATGGAAATATGACGTATGAAACAAAACAAGGACTTATATTGGCGATCATGGGTACTGCTGTGAGTCTGACGGATCTCGAGAGACAGGCGGGATACGGGCCGGGTGCGCTAAAGGATATCCTTATGTACTGTGAACGCTGCTATACGGATAATATAACTATTGAAACAGCCGCTTCGGCGCTGCATATGAGCCGATCGCATATATCACATATCATGAGGGACAAGCTGAATACCACATTTTGTGAGTATATCAATATGAAGCGCACGGATATGGCGTGCGAACTGCTCGGGAAAACATCGCTGTCTGTAACCGATACGGCATTTGCCGCGGGATTCGGGTCGGTGCGCAGTTTTAACCGCATATTTTTAAAGCATACGGGATGCACGCCGCGTGAATACAGGCGCGGAAAGAAATGTGTGCAGATTTGAAGCGGCGTGCAATTTTGTTTTTAAAAAACCTTTACATTTTGCAGAGTATTTAGTATAATACTATATATGATACATTTATTAACTCAACGGGAAACGAATGTTTGCCGGAATACATTTGTAAGGAGATGTCTCTAAGGATGACAAAGGCTGATCTGTTCAGAGAAAGCATGAAGGGCAGGAACGTAACCGTCATAGGTATAGGAATATCGAACATGCCGCTTATAGAATACCTTTGCGGCGCGGGCGCGAATGTCACGGCGTGCGATAAGCACGATAAAGAATGGCTCGGTGAGAATTACAGAAGATGCGTGGAGCTCGGCGTAAAACTGAAGCTGGGTGACGGTTATCTTGACGATCTTACCGACGATATAATATACAAGACGCCTGGGATGCGTATCGATGTGCCGGAGCTGGCGGCTGCGGCTGGGCGCGGAGCACATATAACCTCGGAAATGGAGACTTTTTTCGAGCTTTGCCCGTCACACATAATAGCCGTTACAGGCTCTGACGGAAAAACGACCACTACGACTCTCATAAATGAGATGATGAAGCACGCGGGATATAAGACATGGCTCGGCGGAAATATCGGCAGACCGCTGCTTTCCGAGGTGGGGAATATGACGGAGGACGATTATGCGGTATTGGAGCTTTCATCGTTTCAGCTGCATACGATGAAGTATTCGCCGGAAATAGGCGTCATAACGAATCTCAGTCCTAACCATCTTGACTGGCACAAGGATTATAACGAATATATCGAGGCAAAAACGCACATATTCAAGTATATGACCCGTGAAAACAAGCTCGTGCTGAATGCTGATAACAGCGACTGCGCGGCGCTTCTTCCGCTCGCGCATGTGAACGTAAAGATGTTCTCGAGGAAGATGAACGCGTCGATATGCTTAGACGGCGGCATGATAGTATGCGAAGGTGAGCCGGTGCTTGACATAAAGGATATAAAGATACCAGGTATGCACAATGTCGAGAACTACATGGCCGCTATAGGCGCGGTATGGGGGCTTGTCGGGAAGGACGACATAAATTATGTGGCAAAGAACTTCGGCGGTGTACCGCACCGCATAGAGTTGGTGCGTGAACTTGACGGAGTGAAGTATTATAACAGCTCTATCGATTCAAGCCCGAACAGGACCATAAACACGCTAAATGTGTTCCCGGATAAGGTCATCATGATCGCGGGCGGAAAGGATAAGGGCATCCCGTATGATGAGCTCGGCGAGCCGTTGGCGGAGCATGTAAAGACGCTTATCCTAATAGGAGCGACGAGCGGGAAGATCGAGGACGCCTTAAAGGCTACGGGACGCGCGGGGGAAGTGGAGGTCATAAAGGCTTCAACGTACCCTGAGGCTGTAGAGGCAGCGCGGCGGAAGGCTGTGCCGGGAGATACGGTGCTTTTGTCACCGGCGTCAACGAGTTTTGATATGTTCAGGAATTTTGAGGAGCGCGGCGAGCTGTTCAAGAAGCTCGTAAACGAGCTTTCGTAAAATAACGAAATTGAGAGACTGCGGAAAAAGATCTGCGTGCTCTCGGGAGGAATAAGATGCGTAAACTTATAGAGGAGCTCAGCAGCCTGCGAGGGATCTCCGGCAGGGAGAGGGCAACGGCTCTGGCTGTGGCGGAGCTCCTGCGGAAATATTGTGACAGTGTGAGGATCGACCGGCTCGGCAGTGTCATAGCCAAAAGAAGCTGCGGCAGGGATGGGGCGCCGTCAGTGCTCATCGAGGCGCACATTGACGAGATAGGGTTGATGGTATCAGAGATAACAGATAAAGGCGCGCTTAAGTTTGTAAACGTTGGCGGCGTGGACGAGAGGATACTGCCGGCTCTGGAGGTGACGGTGCACGGCAGGTGCGACATTGACGGAGTGATAGGAGTTATGCCGCATGAGCGCACCGATACAGAAAAAAGCTACAAGCCCGAGGAAATGGTGATAGACACCGGGCTTGACGCGGAGCGTGTAAAGGAGCTTATAGCCGTGGGCGACGCGGTAACTTTGCCGCAGTCCGTCGGCAGGCTTGGCAAACACCGCATGAGTGCGAAAACGATGGATGACCGCGCAAGCGTTGCGGCGCTCATATCGGTAATGAAGAGACTTAAGGACGAAAAGCTGCGCTGCGACGTATATGTTGCGGCTGCTGTGCAGGAGGAGGTGGGCTGCCGCGGAGGCAAGACATCCGCTTATGGGATAATGCCCGACCTTGCGATAGCGGTGGACGTTACGCACGGGATAACTCCGGATAACGAAAGGAATGCGTTTGAGCTCGGACACGGCACCGTTATAACGCTGGGACCGAATCTTCATCCGAGACTTACGGACAGGCTTTTAGAAACGGCGCGAGCGAAGGGGATAAAGCATTCGATAGATGTTGACGGCGGCTGTACCGGCACCGATGCATGGGAGATCCAGGTCGCCGGAGGCGGAGTGCCTACGGCGCTGCTTTCTATACCGCTTCGGTACATGCATACATCGGTCGAAACGCTCGATCTGCGGGACGTCAAGGCTACTGTCTCGCTCATGTCGGAGTTTATAAAAGGATTGGAGAGTGATCTTGAATGGATGTCTCTTTAAAAAAGTTAAGCGAGCTTTTCGGAGTTTCGGGGCATGAGGATGAGGTCAGAAAGTATCTAAGATCAATAGCAGCGGACAGATGCGACAAGCTGATGACCGATGCAATGGGAAACCTCATAGCGTTCCGGCGCGGCAGATCGGATAAAAGGCGTGTGCTTATCGGCTCCAATATGGATGAGCCAGGTTTTATCGTGAGCGGAATAACGGATGCGGGTTATCTTAAATTCAAGACGGTAGGCTCGCCGGATCCGAGGACCGCCGTATCAAAGAGAGTGGTCACAAACGGCAGCGTAAAGGGTGTTATAGGGATGAAGGCGATACATCTTCAGACCAAAAAGGAGAGAGAGGCGGCTGTTGAGGCTTCGTCTCTTTATATAGATATCGGCTGTTCAAAGCGGTCGTCTGCTGAAAAGCGTGTTTCGCTCGGAGACTATATAGCCTTTGACACCGGATTTAAAGAGCTTGGACGAATGATTAGAGGAAAGGCTCTGGGCAGGTTCGGAACCCTTTGCGTTCTGCGTGCGATGGAGACGGAGCCGGCATATGATACGTATTACGTCTTCTCGGCGCAGCGTGAGATACCGTGCCGCATCCCTGGACGAGGGATGGCGTGTGCGGCGCATGAGCTCAGACCGGATGCGGCGTTTATAGTGAACGTGATCCCCGCATCGGGACTCGGAGACGAATGCGGCGAGGATGCGCAGCTCGGCTCGGGAGCGGTAATAGTGCACAGTGACAGATCGAGTATAGGCAATTCCTTACTTACCGCGGCGGTCCGCGGCGCTGCGGACGCAAAAAACATAAAGTATCAGGAGCGTGTCTGCGGGCTTTATTCGACCGAGGCCGGAGCGGTGCAGACGGCGGCAAAGGGATGCATTACGGCATGTGTGGGCATACCGTGCCGGTATCTTGATACTCCGGTGAACATGATGAACAAAAACGACCTGAACGGCGCTGCGGAGCTTATCGCGGCGCTTTCGGGAGAAAGCGATGTGATAATAAATGATGTCGAAAAAGAGTTATGAGCTCTTAAAAAGGCTCACCGAGGCTGACGCGCCGTCGGGACGTGAGGGCGCGGCGGCAGAGATCGTGCGCGCCGAGGCGGAACGGCTGGGATATGAGGTAACGTCCGATGCGCTGGGCAGCGTTATAGCGCACAAACCGGGCAGCGGAGCAAAGCTTATGTTTGACGCTCACCTTGACGAGATAGGCGTTATAGCCTCATATGCCGACGACAACGGATTTATAAGATTCGGTGCCGTGGGCGGGCTGAATACGAGCGAGCTGCCGAAAAAGCGCGTGAGATTTTTAAACGGTGTGACCGGCGTTATAGGATCCGAGGAGGAGTCATTCAAGGACAAGCCGAAGCTTTCGAAGCTTTATATAGATATAGGCGCAAAGGATAAGGCAGACGCCGCGGACAAGGTAAAGACGGGTGATATGGCGGTCTTTGACGGACCGTTCGATTCGGACGGATGCAGAGTTGTGTCAAAGGCTCTTGACGACCGCGCGGGCTGCTTTATACTGCTCTGCGCAATGGAAAGGATAAAGTCGTCGGAGAATGATCTCTGGTTCGTGTTCAGCGCGCAGGAGGAGGTAGGGCTCCGCGGCGCAAAAACCGCGGCATTTTCGATAATGCCCGATTATGCCGTGGCGGTGGACGTGACCGATACGGGCGATACTCCGGGCTGTCCGCCAATGGCGGTGAAGCTGGGGGACGGCGCGGCGATAAAGATAATGGACCGTTCGGTCGTGTGCGATACGGAGGTCATAGAAAGACTGATAGGTACTGCGGAGAAGAACGGCATAAAGTACCAGCGTGAGATAATGGCGGACGGCGGCACCGACACAGGCGCCATTGCGCTTACGGGAGCCGGAGTCAAGGCCGGGGCTGTATCGCTGCCTGTAAGATACGTGCACTCTCCGTCTGAGCTGGCGAGTGTGGTTGATATAGAAGCGTGCGCGGAGCTTATAGCGGCGGTATGCGCGGAAAAATGGGATCGATAACGATGAATAATGTACAATGGAGAATGTGCAATTGATGATCTGTGAACGGTCCTGTCTGTTGCGGAAAGGCGGTAAGTATGAAACTTAAAAAACTTGCGGCGCTGGGAGCGGCGTTTATAATGCTTTTTGAGACGGTGCCCGCCGGCGCCGCCTACTATGCTCAGCGCGAGCTTGGAACCATACCCGAATCTGAGCTCGTTTATGAGGAATTCAGTCCCGAGAGGCTCAATGATGCGGTCATGAGAGTGGAAAGTCTTTTGGACAGCTCCGGGAACGGGATGGAGATCTCGGCTGCGGCGGACATATGCCTTGATGAGTATCTCAGGGCGCTGGAGGAATACCGTCTTGCGTCGCTCCAAAGCGACATAAACTATAGTGAGGAGAATGTGCAGACGGTATCCGATGCTTATGCGGCATCGCTCGATGCGTTTGAACTGCTGTCGGGGATGATGGCGCGGCTCAGTGAGAGCGCGGAATATTCTTATATACTCTCGGATATGCTCGGCATGGGCGATACCGGTGAATTTATCTCATCCATTCCGCCCGAGGAATATTACGAGCTCAGTGAGCGCGAAGAGGAGCTGGTTGCGGACTATGCCGAGGCTGCCGGTGACAGCGACGCGTGCGCAAAGATATTTGCGGAGCTCGTGGACGTCAGGATGCAGATAGCGCGAGTGTTCGGATATGAGAGCTATGCCGATTATGCGCATAAGGAGCTCTACGGAAGGGACTATTCCAGAGAGCAGATAGAGACGTTTTCGAATGCTGTTGCAGAGAGCTTTTCCGGGATGTTTGAGGACATATTCAACGCCACGATGATAGTTCGCGGCGGCGCGGAGGGCATGAGCGAGGCTGAGACGATAGAGCGTATAGGCGGCGTTATGGGCGGGATAAATGATGAGCTTAAAAGCACGTTTGACTACATGGTATCGAACGGTCTTATAAACGCTTCATATTCAGATGCGAAGAACAGGGTAAGCGGAGCTTATACCGTGGTCCTGCCGAGACTCAAGGTGCCGTACATGTATATAAATCCGGCAAGACGGTATGAGGACGGTCCTGCCGACGCTGCAAGAAATATAATACACGAGTTCGGACATTTCAGCTCACTTTTAAACGATCCGGCGCTCGATACAAAGAGCATAGAGCTGATAGGTTCATTTTCGATGGACACCTGCGAGGTGCATTCGCAGGGACTTGAGTCGCTCGCGGAAAGCTATTACGGCAGGCTTTTCGGTTCGGGCGCGTCTCTTGAAAGATATATGCGGCTCATGAAATGTGTCGGAGCCATGCTTGACGGGTGTATGTTCAACGAACTGCAGACCCGCGTATATGACGAGGGCATCACCTCGGTAGACGAGATCAATGCGATAATGGTAGAGCTTTTGAAGAAATATTATGATCTTGAATATACCGAGAGCGCTGCTCAGGGGCTTTGGACGAGCATGACGCATAATTTTGAGGCGCCGATGTACTATCTGTCCTATGCGGTTTCGGGTGAGGCTGCTCTGCAGCTTTTGATCGAGTCGGAAACCGATATGGAGGGTGCGGTCGATAAGTATATGAAGATATCGGCTCTCGGAGGATACGTCCCGTTCCGCGAGGCGCTCTCGGAAGCCGGGTTTGACGATGTGTTCGATGCGCGGATCGTTGCCGATACGGCTGACGGGGTGCGTGAGGCGTACGGACTGGGACGCCCGGATGTCGAGAGCGGCAGTTGGTATGAGTCGTATGCGCTCTACACGTCGCACATAATGGACGGATCGGTAGACGGCGGCTTTGCGCCGGGCGAGAACATAACTCGTTCCGATTTTTTGGAGCTCATAGCCAGAGGGTACGATTACTATACGGGAATAGATGACGGATCTGAGACAGGCCCCGGCAAGTCGGACGGCAGCGGCGACAGATATATCTCGTGGGCGCTCGGAGAGGGGATCTCAAACGGGTATGCCGAAGGCGATTTCGGCGGATCGGATGAGATAACGCGCGAGCAGCTCGTTGTGATGATGTATCGTCTCTATGAGTATGAGAACGGCGAACAGCAGGTTGAGGGTGAGGCGCTCGGCAGCTTTTCAGATGCCGACGACGTATCCGAGTGGGCAGTGGAGGCCATGGAATGGGCGATAGATAGCGAGATAATAAACGGCCGTGACGGCAATATGCTGGAGCCGCAGGGTACCGCTACAAGAGCGGAGGCGGCAAAGATAGAGGCGTGTTATATAGATCTTGTATATTGACGCGCCGGAATTATGAGATACGCAGAAATGTGGGAGAGAGAGGATTTTATGGATAACGCTTATCTTTTTGTACACTTCAAGGGAACTGAGAGCAAGCCGGACGACGAGCAGATATATTTTGCCGTTTCGAAGGACGGTCTTAAGTGGGAGAATGTAAACGGCGGCAGACCGGTGCTGCGTTCGGATATGGGTGAAAGGGGACTGCGCGATCCGCATATACTGCGGCTTGAGGAGGGCGGCTTTGCGCTCATTGCTACGGATCTGTCCATTTACGGCAGACGCGGGATGAAGAATGTTTGGAAGGATGCTCAGGAGTGTGGTTCAAAGGATATTGCCGTATGGCGGTCGGATGATCTGATCAATTGGACGGAGCAGAAAATGGTGCGTGCGGCGGCTGACGATGCCGGCTGCACATGGGCGCCGGAGGCGATATACGACAGGGAAAAAGGCGAGTACATGGTTTTCTGGGCGTCAAAGACGGCGGATGACGGATATAAAAAGCAGAGGATATGGCGCGCGTACACCAAGGATTTCAACGAGCTGTCAAAGCCTGAGGTATATATAGACAGAGAGTATTCGGTCATAGACACGACTATCGCGTACATAGACGGAGTGTATTACAGGTTCACAAAGGACGAGGACGGAAAGACCGTATTTTTAGAGACAGCGGAGAGCCTTAATGGAGAGTTTTCAGAGTGTGATGCGTTTTCACTGAAAGGAGAGCGCGGATATGAGGGGCCTTCGCTTTGCCGCGTGGGAGACGGATATATGCTGTATATGGACAATTTTGCGACTCATGAGGGTTATAAGACGTTTTATACCGACTCGGTTGCGAAAGCTGATTTTCGACCAAAAGACGGCTTTGAGACGCCGGATATATTCCGTCACGGCACGGTAATGAGGATAACGGCGGAGGAGTACGAGCGGCTTATGAAGCTCGCATGATCGGAGTAACGGCATAGGATGAGATAGGTAAAAATAATAGCCGGCAACCTGTTGATGGCTATGGCATACAGCTTTATAACGGTGCCGAACAACATAGTAAACGGCGGAGTGACTAGCCTTGCGATGATATGTGCCGAGCTGTCGGGACTGGATGTAGCGCTCTGCTCGAATGCGTTTACGGTTATACTGATGATAGTTTGCGCCGTATTTCTTGGCAAGAGCTATTTTATGGGCACTGTTTTCAGCTGTATAGTATATATGACGCTGTTCACGCTGTTTTCAAGTATGGATATCGCACTGCATATCTTCCTGCCGGCCGCGGCGTTTATCGCGGCAGTGATGGTCGGGACGGGATATTATCTATGTATAAGCGCAAAGTCGACAGCAATAGGCTTTGATACGGTTGCGCTCATATTAAACAAAAAGAACGAAAAGATAAATGTGGCGGCGGTCATGTGCGTAATAAATATATGCGTATTGATACCGGGATATTTTACATTCGGATTTGTGAGTGTCCTTACGGGTATATTTTTTTGCGCTTGCGCAGTCGTTCACGCTGAACACGGCAGAGCGCATAGGAAAAAGGATGCGTTCCTGCTGACATATGAAACACCGCTGCTCTGTGAAAGGGCCGCGGTGTTTTATATACGGGAAAAATATTTGTATGGGGCGGTCAATATTAAGGCGATGTTTTATCTGTGTAAAAATATCGGAAATTTTCGACAACTTGAAAAATTACTATTGAATTTCGCTAGAGATTCGATTATAATATAAGTAAGACATTTTACGAGCGAGGTGAGACGGATGAAGATCACGTTTATCGGTGCGGCTCATGAGGTCACGGGTTCGTGTACGCTTATTGAGGCGTGCGGCAGACGGATACTTGTTGACTGCGGTATGGAGCAGGGGGTGGACCTCTATGAGAACACGCCTTTGCCGATACAGCCGTCGGATATAGACTGCGTATTTTTAACACATGCGCATATAGACCACTCCGGCAAGCTGCCGCTGCTTTCGGCGCGCGGCTTTTGCGGCAAAATTTATGCGACGGAGGCGACACAGCGGCTCTGCGGTATAATGCTGATGGACTCAGCTCATATACAGGAGCAGGAGGCTAAGTGGCGGACTAAGAAATCCCTGAGGAGCGGCGGCAAGGAGTTCGTGCCGCTTTATACGACACTTGACGCGGAGCGGTCGCTGAAGCTGTTTTACGGCTGCTCATACGGTCGTGAGTACAAAATATATGACGGTATATCGATAAGATTCATTGATGCCGGACATCTTCTCGGTTCAGCGAGCATAGAAATAAAAATAACCGAAAACGGACTCACGCGGACGCTCCTGTTCTCGGGAGATATAGGCAATATAGACCGGCCGCTGATACGAGATCCGCAGAAGCCGGAGGGCGCCGATATAGTCGTGATCGAGTCCACGTACGGTACACGCGTGCATCCCGAGCGGCGTGATTATAAGGGGCAGCTTGCGAGGATCTGTCAGGAGACTCTTGACCGCGGCGGCAATTTGGTAATTCCCTCCTTTGCGGTCGGACGCACACAGGAGCTTTTGTTCCTGTTCCGCGAGATCAAGGAGGAAGGACTTATAAAGGGACATGACGGGTTCCCGGTGTGGGTTGACAGCCCGCTCTCCGTTGCGGCAACGAATATATACGACGGCGGTATGGAGGATTATTACGATGATGAAACGCTCGCGCTTCTGGCGCAGGGCAGGAACGTTTTAAAATTCCCGGATCTTAAGCTTTCAGTATCGACAGACGATTCCAGGGCTATAAATTTTGACACGGAGCCGAAGGTCATAATCTCGTCGAGCGGAATGTGTGAGGCGGGAAGAATACGGCATCATTTGAAACATAATCTCTGGAGACCGGAGAATACGATACTTTTCGTAGGCTATCAGGCGGAGGGAACGCTCGGAAGAAAGCTTATAAACGGAGCCGACGAGGTCAAGCTGTTTGGCGAGATCATACATGTGAACGCTAGGATAGAGCAGATGGACGGGATAAGCGGTCATGCCGACAGAAACATGCTTCTGAGCTGGCTCGGGAATATCAAAAAGCCGCCGATGCGTATATTCGTAAATCACGGCGCGGACGAGGTGACAGATATTTTCGCGCAGGCGGTAAAGGCTGTGCTGGGATTTGAGGCATCGGCGCCGTACAGCGGGACATCATACGATCTTGCAAGCCTTGAATGTCTTGCGGAAGGGAACAAGACAAAGCATGCCGCAGCCGAGGTTTCGATTAAAAAGCCCGGGCGCGTATCGCCCGTATTCGAGCGGCTCATGGGCGCGGGCAGAAGGCTTTTAACGGTTATAGAACACAACAGGGGCGGAGCGAATAAGGATCTGGCGAAGTTTGCGGACCAGATCGACGCATTGGCGTCAAAGTGGGACAGGTAAGCGCCGCCGTTGCTTACATATACACGCCGCGGTGAGCGGAAGACGGGACCGGGATCACCGCAAAGGTCCTATAGGTCTCGCAAATATAATAAAGACGGAGGAGAAAAGAGATGAAAATTTGTGTTTTCGGCGCTGCAAGCAATGAGATCGACAAGCAGTACATAGACCGAGTTGAAGAGGTTTGCAAGGCGCTGGGCGAGCGTGGGCACGAGCTCGTTTTCGGGGCCGGTGCAAACGGTCTTATGGGCGCCGCAGCCCGCGGAATGAAAGCGGGAGGCGGTAAGATAACGGGCGTTATCCCGGAGTTTTTCAGAGCTGAGACGATCGAGGAGATATACTCGGAGTGTGACGAGCTTATTTTCACCGAAACGATGCAGGAGCGAAAGAAGACAATGGAGGATCATGCCGATGCGTTCATTGTCGTGCCGGGAGGCATAGGAACGTTTGAGGAGATGTTTGAGGTGCTGACATTAAAGCAGCTCGGCAGACACAGCAAGCCGATAGTTTTTTATAACATTGCGGGTTACTACAATAACCTTATGGCATTCATGCATCATTGTTCGGACGAGGGATTCATACGCCGCAACTGCCATTTGCTCTACAACGTTACGGATAATAACGATGAGCTTATTGATTACATAGAAAACAGCAAGCCGCTCAATTTCAGTGTGAGCGATCTCAAACACAGTTAAGGAGTTATAATGATGAAACAATTCATGGACGAGGATTTTATGCTTTTGAACGATACGGCAAAGAAGCTGTATCATGAATATTCGGAAAAGCTTCCGATAATTGACTACCACTGCCATCTCAGCCCTCAGGCAATGCTTGAGGATAAGCCGTTTGAAAATATAACGGAGATATTTCTCGGCGGAGACCACTATAAGTGGAGATATATGCGTTCGTGCGGTGTGGATGAGGAATACATAACCGGTTCGGCTAGTGACGAGGATAAGTTCAAGGCGTTCTGCGGCTGCCTCGGATATGCCATAGGCAACCCGCTCTATCATTGGACCCATCTTGAGCTGCGCAGGTATTTTGATATTTATGATATCGTTTCCGAGGACACGGCTGAGACCATATGGGAGAAGGCGAATAAGGTGATAAGTGACACCGGGATGTGTCCGTCATCGCTAATAAACTCCTCGAATGTGGCTGTTGTGTGCACGACAGACGATCCGGCGGACGATCTCGAATATCACAGGCAGATCAAGGCGAAGGGACACATAAAGGCACAGGTACGCCCGGCGTTCAGACCTGATTTTGCGCTTAATATCGAAAAGGATACCTTTGCGCCTTATGTGGAAAAACTCGGCGGCGTTGTAGGAAGAAGGATAGACAGCTATGCCGCGCTCGTTGAGGCGCTGCTTGAAAGGATAGATTTTTTCAATGAGAACGGCTGCCGCGTAAGCGACCATGCTCTCGACGGCGCGCCGTACGGTGAGATGACAGACACGGAGCTTGAGGCGGTGTTCAAAAAGGCTGTGAACGGTGAAACGATCACAGCAGAGGAATCGGACGGCTATAAGGCGAGTCTCTTAAAGGCTATGGCGGAGCGCTATCACAAGTACGGATGGGCTATGCAGCTGCATATGGGCGCGCTCAGGAACAACAATTCGCGAATGTTTGAAAGGCTTGGCGCCGATGTTGGGTTCGATTCGATAAACGATTACAGCATAGCAGAGGGACTTTCAAAGCTACTCAATTCCATGGAGAAGAGCGGGACTCTGCCGAAAACGATACTTTACACATTAAATCCTAAGGACAATTATACTCTTGGCACCATGATAGGCAACTTCCAGGGCAGCGAGGTGCCGGGAAAGCTGCAGTTCGGTTCGGCATGGTGGTTCAACGATCAGCGTGACGGTATGACCGAGCAGATGAAGGCGCTCGCAAACCTCGGCGCGCTATGCAAATTTGTCGGTATGCTGACCGATTCAAGAAGCTTTCTGTCATACACGCGCCATGAGTATTTCAGACGCATCATGTGCAACCTAATCGGAACATGGGTGGAAAACGGAGAGTTCCCGCAGGATTATAAGATAATCGGAAAGATAGTGGGAGACATTTCGTATTACAACGCGAAGAATTATTTCGGCTTTTAAAGGAAGGCGTGGGGTGAGGTAGATATGGTTGAATTGGTTTTTTCGGAGTCGGCTTGCGGAGCGCTGAGATTCGCGCAGGGCATTGGCGGGAATTATTCGGGCGGCGCCTCGGCTGTGTATGCCGTAGGCGGCGGAGAGAGCGGCAAGGAGCTTGACGAAGCGCGAAGGAGACTTAAAGAGGATGAGGAGCGGTGCCGGAACGCCGAGCCGCTGCCGAAAAATGAAGTGCTGTGGATAAATGCGGCGCTGTCGTTCGGTGATATAGGCGGCAGGCTATGGGATGGGTGCAAAGCCGCGATCAAGGAGCTGTGCGCGTCAAGCGACGCCACAGCTGCTGGTGCGGTGATTGACGCCGAGAGCGCAGAGAAGCAGCGCAACGCGGCGCTGGAGCGTGCTGCGGCGAATGCGGCAAGGCTTGCGGAGCGCGCGAAAGCATCGGAGGATATACGCATCTGGGCAGAGCCTTCTCCGGACGGGATGTGTGCGCTGCTCCTTGCAGCGGAGATAATAAATGGTACAAATGCTGCCGTTTCTGTCGTGCCTCTCACATGGACGGCAGGGAAATACCGCGGCTGGGGAGAGGTGCCGGTCTATATGCACTCTGATGCGGCGAGACACGCTTTACCTGTGGAGAAGGACAATATCGTGGCTATGGCGGAAGAGTGGCGCAGGCTCACGGAAGAGAATGCGCCGCTGCGCGCATATGTGAACGGCCGTGTGATAAGCGTCGGTGAAGATTTTTATGACAGCGTTATCATGCGGCATATTACGGACAAACCCGATACAGCGGGGCGGGTGATCACACGGGTGCTTGAGAGCCTGAATGTGAGAGCGGAGCTGATTTTGTACCGCATTAAGCGGATGGCAGAGAGCGGACGCATCACTGCCGACGGCGTTATCGGATACGGGACTGTTATAAGGAGAGCGTAAGATGGAACATAAGACGGGAAAGCTTGAAAAGGCAAGGTCGATAGTATGGGTGATTTTTATAATCACTTTGGCGCTTGGGCTTTTGTATATGGCTGTCGGGATAATGCGGATAATGAACGGCCCTGCGACAAGCTTTCCGTGGTACAGCGCATGCTTTTATGCGGCGGTATACTTCGGACCGCTGCTGGGTGCAGAGCTGATCATATATGTTATATTGAGCATCATATGCAGAAAACGGGGAAGAAAATGAAAAATGAAAAGTTGAAAAGATCGGCTATGGCGGTGAGCGAGTATTTTCTTTACTTTTTCGCGTATTCCGTCATAGGCTGGTGCTATGAGGTCTTTCTGGAGACTGTAGTTTATAGATGGGGATTTTCCAACCGCGGTGTGCTGTTCGGACCGTACTGTCCGGTATACGGTTTCGGTATGCTGCTGTTTATATTTACGGTGTACAGGCTAATAAAGGATAAGCCGTTGAAAACGCGGCTTTTTATGATACCCGCGGTGATAGTCGGCTGCGCTCTCGTCGCGACGGCGGTGGAGCTTTTGACTTCGTACATATGCGAATTTTTCATGGGCTCATGGCCGTGGCAGACGTACGCGGACTATAAGATAAATTTCCAGGCGAGGATAGCTCTTTCGCCGTCAATAAGGTTTGGACTTGGCGGCGCACTGTTTCTGTATCTTGTCCAGCCGCTGTTCTCACGAGCCATGGAGCGCTTAGGCAGCCGCAGACTACCGGTATTTGCGGTGCTTGCCGCAGTAATGGCGGCGGATCTTGCGGTTACTGTGATATTTTAAGTCATAGATGAATAAATAAAAATGGGCTGATGTGAAATGTAAAAGAATATTCCACATCAGCCTGTTTTTGTATGTAATGCCGGGTTACCGTATGCCGGTATTGTGTTGATCGTCTACGGCTCCGCGCGGACTGGAGAGGGAAGAGGGGATTTTGAACGACCTACTATTGTGCGGCGGTAGCGAATGGTGAAAAATACACCTCGTACTGCCCAGTCTATCGTCATTGCGATCCATACTCCCATGGCGCCGAGCCCCAGCCATCTCGCTATTACAAAGCTGGCGCCGACTCTGAATATCCACATAGAGAATGCCGAAACGAGCATAGGGAACATCACGTCGTTTGCCGCGCGAAGAGCATTCGGCACAGCGAAAGAAAATGCCCAGTACGTGCATACACATACAGTATGATACCATATTATTTCATAAGTGAGACGCGATGTCTCCGGAGAGAGGTTGTAGCCTCGTATTATGACAGGCATAAGCAGATTTATTATAAGACTGAACACAGCTGCGGCGCCGTAAAGTATTTTAAGCAGTTTTTTCACATAGTAATGCGCCTCTCTGTAATCGTTCGCGCCTACACATTGGCTTACTATCGTAAGAATACCCTGACCTATCGCCATGCCGGGGATGATCTGGAACTGCGCGATAACGTTGCATACGGCATTTGCTGTTATGTGTGTCGTTCCGAATGTTGTGACTATTGACACCGTAAGTATCTTGCCAAGCTGAAACATTGAGTTTTCGAGCGCGTTCGGGACGCCTATGCGAAGTATGCGGCGTATCATCCCGAAGTCGGGTTTCAGCGAAAATGGTTTAGATATGCACAGCTGCAGCTTTTGGTTCGATATCATTTTGAGCATTATAACTGCGGCAAGTATGCGCGAGACGAGTGTAGGTATCGCGGCGCCCGCCACGCCCATATCGAAGCCATAAATAAGTATCGCATTGCCGCAGATGTTTACCGCATTCATGAGGAGCGATATGTACATGGATACTTTTGAGTTGCCTTGAGCACGGAAAAGTGCGGCTGCTGCGTTGTATATTCCGATGAACGGCACAGCTGCCGAAACTATCAGAAAATATGTATTAGCGAAGCCCTCGACATTTTCATCGATCGAACCGAAAACAGTGCCGAGTATAAATCCGCGAAGAAGATAGAGCACTGCCATAACGATTACTGCCAGAAATGTAGTAAACAGCATCAGCTGGTTCGCGCTTTTCTTTGCCTCATGCTCATTTTTCATTCCGAGAAACTGACCGCATACCACAGCTCCGCCTGTGGCAAGCGCGGTGAATATGTTTACAATCAATACATTAACAGTATCAACAAGGGAGACTCCGCTTACCGCTGCCTCGCCGCAGCTGGATACCATCATTGAATCTACCATCCCGACAAATACCGTAAGTATCTGCTCTATAATGAGCGGAAATATAAGTTTTCGTATGTCCGTGTTCGAAAACAGATAACCGGATGGAACAGTATTTGTATTGTGTTTCACTTTTTTCATTTACCTTTCATTGAAAATTTTATAGACAGAGAAAACGGCAGCCGTGCGAGACTGCCGTAAACAGCATGTTCTAATCATGAAAGCAGGTTCAAGACCTCGAGCACAATCAGAACGGCGCTGAGGATGCTTATTACCGTTACGCCTGCTGTCATTCTGCGCTTGAGCCGTGAAAATGATGCGCTGAGCGTATCAATGGAATTTCTTGTGTTCATTTGCGTGTTCTTGAGATCGAATACGCTGTCGTTCAGCTTCGAAACGCTGCCGAGCGATGTTACTATGTCCGTTATCCTGTCGTCCTGAGCATTGAGCTTTGCGTTTATGTTCACGATCGACTTTGTCGTGCTGTCGGTGTGCATTTCGAGCATATTCCTAAGAGAGGAAAGTCTGCGTGAAATATCGTCAAGCTTTGCAGCCTGTTCGGCAAGCTCGGGACTTTGCGTGTCAGCTGAGACAGTGCTTTTCAGCTCGTCTATACCGTTCTTTATATCGTTCAGGCACGATGCCACCTCGTCCGGCACGGCTGCCGCCTGCGGCTCTGCGGGCGCGGCTGCCGGAGAACCGCTCGATGTGCTTTGGCGTTCCGCCTGCTGCATATCGACGGTCTGTACGGGATCAGATGTATTGGGGGACTCGTCATCAAGCGCGTCCCCAATGCTATCCGCAGCTTTCCGCAGACCAGAGAGAACCTCGCGCAAATTGAAACGGCGGGTACTCGCCATATCCTCCGAGCCGTCGGGACTGCTGTCCATACGGACGTCCATGCTGTCGGCGAATTCGTCAAATTCCTTGTCCTGCTTTCCCTTTTCGGGCGTATCCTTAAATATCTTAAATGCCATGGTTTTATCCAAGGCAACCTTCTTCAGCTTATCAAGATCCATTCCGTATCCTCTTTATTCGGGTTTTTTTGCGTTGATGATTATAACGTCATCATCGTCATCTTCATCATCGTCGTCGGCAAGCGATTCGGCTTCCTCGTATGCCGAATCGATATCATCCTCATAGTCGTCATCCGTTTCGTGGCTGAGGTGTGAGCCGCACTTTATGCAGTAATCAGCCTCTGCCGGGTTGCTTGCTCCGCATTCCGGACATTTGAGCGTGTTTTTGAGCTCGGCTGTCTTTTCGTTCAGCGCCGAGATCTCGTCCATGAGCCTGTCGATCTGCTCGAACGATGCAGTGAAGGTATCGTCGTAGCCTTCGCCCTCAAGGTATTTTTCATACATATTCTTGCCTATCTCGGTATATACGTCATTGACCTTCTTCTGCGCCTCGTTTACCGCGAAGGTCAGCTTTGTGTATGTTATAGCGTTTGAGGTGCGTTTTGCTACCTCCTTTGCGATGCGCTCGGCACCGCCCTTTGCTTTGTAAGCGCCGTCCTTTAACTTGTCGAAAAATTCATCCATGATAAATACCTCCATAAGTATTAGTTGTTACTATTATACCACGAATCCGCAAAACGCGCTACTGTTTTTAGTGATTTTAATTATGTTGGTGCAATTTATACAAAAATATGCGAAAATTTTGTGCAATAAAGGCGAAATAAAACGCAGCCGCATCTGCCGATGCAGCCGCGTTCCTATGATTATTTAATTATTCTTACAGCTATTACGGAATCAAGCGCTTCAAGCTGCTTTGCGGTCTCTTCCGTTACCGTGTGGTCGGTGTTGATTATCGTGTAAGCGTAATCGCCCTTCGATTTGTTTATCATATCCGAGATATTTACTTCCTTTAAAACGTCGGTGAACGTTGCGATAACATTCGGCTCATTCTTGTGTATGACTGTGATCCTGCCTACCTTGTCTACGGGCAGTGAGCAGTTCGGGAAGTTTACGGAATTTGTGATGTTTCCGTTCTCGAGATAATCCTTTATCTCATCTGCTGCCATCTTTGCGCAGTTGTCCTCGGACTCCTCGGTCGATGCGCCGAGATGAGGGATAGCTATTATCCCGGGCTGATTTACTGTCTCAGAATCCGGGAAGTCAACGACGTATTTCTTTACTTTGCCGGAAGCTATCGCTGCCTTTATATCGTCATTGTTGACAAGACCGCCGCGCGCGAAGTTAAGGATGACCACTCCATCCTTCATTACTGCAAGCGTATCCTTGTTTATAGTATCTCTGGTCGAGTCGAGCAGAGGAACATGGATGGTCACATAGTCCGCAGCCTTATATACCTCATTCGGATCGTGAACGCAGTGAACGTGTCTGTTGAGCTGGAGCGCGTTTCCAACGCTGAGATACGGATCGTAGCCTATAACGTCCATGCCGAGTGCTACCGCCGCGTTTGCAACGAGTATGCCTATAGCGCCGAGACCTATAACGCCGAGTGTCTTGCCCTTGATCTCGCAGCCTGCGAAGTTGGATTTACCCTTTTCGACCTGCTTTGCGGCATCGTCACCGGTGAGCGTGTTTGCCCACTCGCTTCCGCCTATGATATCACGCGAAGCGATGAGCATTCCTGCGATAACGAGCTCCTTTACGGCATTTGCGTTGGCACCCGGGGTGTTGAATACTACTATACCGTTTTCGCTGCACTTGTCTATCGGGATGTTGTTCGTGCCGGCACCCGCTCTTGCTACTGCCTTTAACGACTTGGGAAGCTCCATGTCGTGCATCTTGTAGCTTCTGAGGATTATGCCGTCAACATCTGCCGAGACATCGTCTGTTATTGTGTAGTTATCGCCGAGACGGTCAAGTCCGCATGCGGCGATCTTATTTAAAGTCAGAATATTGTACATTTAAATTACTCCTTTTTGCACCGATCGATCGGCGTCTATATTTTTCATGCGTTTTCCTGTTCGAATTTCTTCATGAAGTCAACGAGTGCCTGCACCCCCTCTATCGGCATCGCATTGTAGATCGAGGCTCTCATTCCGCCTACCGTTCTGTGTCCCTTAAGGTTTACGAGCCCCGCTTCCTTAGCTTCTTTTACGAATTTCGCGTCAAGCTCATCACTGCCTGTAACAAACGGTACGTTCATGAGCGAACGGTCCTCTTTTACTACGGTGCCCTTGAAGAGCTTCGACGAATCGAGATAATCGTAGAGGAGCTTTGCCTTTGCCTCGTTTATTTTCTGGAGCTCAGCTATACCCCCCTTTGACTTTATCCATTCAAGCACGAGCTTGAAGATATAGATGCCGTATGTAGGCGGCGTGTTATAGAGCGAGCCTGCATCCGCGTGCGTCTTATAGGTGAGCATTGTGGGTGTGCCCTCCATGGGCTCGCCCAAGAGATCCTCTCTTGCGATAACGAGAACGACTCCGGCGGGACCGAGGTTCTTCTGCGCGCCCGCAAAAAGCAGACCGAATTTTGAAACATCTATGACTTCGGACATTGCGCATGACGAGATGTCTGCAACAAGCGTAGCCTCTGTTTTCGGCAGTTCTGTAAATCTCGTTCCATATATAGTATTGTTGTAGCAGATATAGCAATAGTCGACCTCATCCTTTGATGAATATGCCTCTGCCGGGGGCTTGGGGATGTATGAGAAGGTCTTGTCTGCCGAGGATGCCACCTTGTTTACCTTTATGAACTTCTCAGCCTCAGCCGCAGCCTTCTTTGCCCACTGACCGGTTATGAGATAATCGGCAGCCTTGTGGTTTACTCCGAGGTTCATCGGTACCATTGCGAACTGCGTCGAGCCGCCGCCCTGCAAAAACATTACTTTATAGTTGTCCGGTACGTTCATGAGCTCGCGAACGAGGGCCTCCGCGCTTTTTATGATGTCGTCGAAGTCCTTGGAGCGATGGCTCATCTCCATAACGGACATGCCGCTTGTACCGTACTCAAGCATTTCCTCCTGAGCTTTTTTTAGTACCTCTTCTGGCAGCATCGAAGGACCTGCCGAAAAATTGTATACTCTACTCATTGTTATGATAACCTCCGTATTCCGGGAGGGATAGATCCCCGCCCTGATTAGTTTATACCTTATATTATACACCTTTTATGCCCCATAAGTCAATAGTTTTTCCGCGTATATGACAGTTTTTTTATAAGAAGACACCGTATGATACAAATACCGCTCAATATTTATATCATACGGTGAATGGCTATTTATTTTTTCGTCGGATAATACATAGGTGTTATATACCGTGCCCGGAGTCGAGCACGGCATCCGCTATGGCATAAGCTATCTTTGAACGGTATTCGTCATCGTTTAAAAGACGCTCCTCCTCTGGGTTTGAGATGAAGCCGCATTCGACGAGCACGGAAGGAGGCACGGGGTCTTTCATAAGAAAAAGAGTTTCCGAGGCTGCCTTTACAGCGTGCGTCTTCGCTCCCGTGATCTCCGAGATTCGTGTTTGTATCGCTTCGGCTACCGCTTCGGCCTCGGGATGATTCCCGGAGTAGAATACATGCAGCCCGCTTTGCGAGCTGTCGGAAAATGCGTTCATATGTATTGATATAAAGAGATCGGCACCGCTCCCATTTATTATACTTAACCGGTTGTGCATATCCGACACTTTCTTTTCACGTATCGTTTCCGCATCCGCATCGTATATGCCGCTGTCGCCTTCGCGGGTAAGAATCACTTTGGCACCCCTGCCCTCAAATACCTCGCGGAGCTTCATAACTATTGCAAGATTCACGTCCTTCTCCTGTGTACCGCCAGAGCCAACAGCTCCTCCATCCGGACTTCCGTGTCCGGCGTCAAGAACCACGCAGAGGCGCGCAGCACCGGGGGCGAACGACGGCACCGAACCGCCATTGCGGCTGTAAAAGAAGCCTGCCGCAGTCAGTGCCGTTGTTATGCCCAACAATATAAGTAGGAGGAAAAACAATGAATCGGAAGAATTCTTTTTCATGTCAGGATCCTTTCGGTAAATGTTTGTTTTCTATATAATATGCGGAGTGCACGGAAAAAATATCGGAAGGCAAGGACATTTTTCCGGATCTGCCGATAAACAGCGTAACTGCGGCGGGTCTGCTGATACAGGCATGTCCGGCTCGGTTTAACGCCGTGATATTTTGTTATGCCGGTATTCTATTTGTTTGCTGACGGTAAAATGGTTTAAAAGTAAAAGTATCTTTATGGGAAAAGATTGTGCTAAATTAACAAAAAAATATAAATTCCCCAAAAAGGATTGACATATACGATATTCGGTGCTATAATAGTTTTGTTGATTGAACAAAGGAGTTCATGGTGATTATACACCTTGGACTCCTTATTTTTTTCGCTGAAAACAATTTGTTTTACAGCGTTGATAAGCTTATCGTCGCACAGCGGCTCAACGAAAAATCATGTTTTTAGGAGGAGTTTTTATGATTGACTCGGGTAACACAGGCTTTGTGCTTATATGCGCGGCTTTTGTATTCTTTATGACGCCCGGACTGGCGCTGTTTTACGGAGGCTTGGTAAGAAGGAAGAATGTTATAAATACAATGATGTCGTCAATATTCCTAATCGGAGTATCGATAGTGTTATGGGTTCTGTTCGGATATTCACTTTCGTTCAGCGGCAACATCGGAGGAATAATAGGAAACCTTGACTGGTTCGGCTTTAACGGGGTAGGCATGGAGCCGGGACCGTATTCGGATTCGATCCCGAATCTCGCATTTGCCGCATTCCAGATGATGTTTGCTATAATCACTCCGGCGCTTATCACCGGAGCTACGGCGGGAAGAATGAAGTTCAAGGCACAGGTGATCTTCATGATCCTCTGGTCATTCATCGTTTACTATCCGATGGCTCACATGGTATGGGGAACCGACGGTTTCCTCGGAACAGGCTTCCTGCACTCGGTAGACTTCGCAGGCGGAAACGTTGTACATATAAGCTCGGGTGTGAGCGCGCTTGTACTCTGTATGTTCCTTGGCAAAAGAGAGGGATATGAGAGACATTCGTACAGAACACATAACATACCTATGGTCGCATTCGGCGCATGTATACTCCTGTTCGGATGGTTCGGATTTAATGCCGGAAGTGCTCTCGCGGCGGACGGTCTTGCGGCTCATGCGTTCATGACGACCGCAGCATCATGTGCGGCTGCTATAGTAACATGGATGATCATTGAGGTATTCACAGTCGGCAAGCCTTCGCTAATAGGCGCTTCGACAGGTATGGTCGCAGGTCTTGTGGCTATCACTCCGGGAGCCGGTTTCGTTCCGGTATGGTCGGCAGTTATCATCGGTGTTGTTGTTTCGCCGATATGCTACTTCATGATCTCGGTAGGAAAGAAAAAGTTCGGATATGACGATGCTCTCGACGCGTTCGGCTGCCACGGCATAGGCGGTATGTGGGGCGGAATAGCAACAGGTCTTTTCGGACTTAGCTCGATAAACAGCGTTGCCGAATGGGACGGTCTTTTCTTCGGTGACTGGCATTTGTTCGTTGCACAGCTTCTGAGTATCGTAATAACGATCGCAGTTGCGGTAGTGGGAACGCTCATATGTGTTGGTATCACTAGGCTTATAACCCCGCTCAGAGTATCGAAGAGAGAAGAGCTTATCGGTCTTGATGCTTCCGAGCATAACGAAACGGCATATCCGTCATTTAACGGTCTTGACTGATTTGTGGGGAGGTTGATTTAAAGTGATTAAAATTGAAGCGATCGTCAGAGAAGATAAATATGAAGACGTAAAGGAAGCCCTTCAGAATATCAATGTACACGGTATCACGGTGTATCAGGTAATGGGCTGCGGCACGCAGAAGGGTTATACGGAGTACGTAAGAGGACAGAAGGTAGATATCACGGTTCTGCCGAAGATCAAGTTTGAGATTGTAGTTTCAACTGATTCATGGGCGGAAAAGACGATGGATGCCATCCAGAAAGCGGCGTACACCGGAATGCCCGGCGATGGAAAGATATTCTCATACAAGCTCGATAATGCGATGAGAATAAGGACGAGGGAAACAGGTCCCGAAGCTATCCAGCCGCGTGATGAATAATAGAAGGTTTTTATATAGACGAATCGGAACGGCTTGCCGTTCCGATTCGTTTTATGCGCTTTATTTTGAGTCTGTTCCTGTGTTTTGATCATTCATCGTTATCGCTTTTCAGTACACCGAGACCGCAAAGCGCCGCAGCACAGGCACGGACACCGGCAAAAAACGCGGGACGCTCGTTTTCACAAAGTACAGCGTAGAAATCTTCCTCTTTGACCGGTGCATCTTTGCCGCTTATGTAAGTACGATAGAAATCCTTTTCACAAGGCCCCTTCGGACTTTTACAGTTTTCGAACCATTCTCGGTACAGCAGCATTTTGATGTCGTTTTGTTCGTAATCATATTTGGTATTGTAGTCCATCATAAAACCTCCGAAGAATTTGTTGAATCTAAATAAAATATACCATATTTCATTGTATAAGGGAAGTAACATATTGCAATTGTATATCGCAATATGTTATAGTTGTTCTGCCGCATGATATGAGATGTAAGGAATGTTAGACATCGAAGACGGTTATTGCTGAATTATTAGGGCATTGTTTATACAAACGGTCAATAAAGTGTTGACATTAATGGAGCAGTATAGTATAATTATAATATAAACAACAGAGAAAATGAGGAGGTCAGGTATGAGAAAATATGTTGTGAAAGCTAAGCTTGATATCATCTTTAAGAAACTGTTTGCCGATCCTAAAAATGAGGATATATTAAAAGCGTTTATTTCGGATATACTTGACATTCCTTTGCAGGATATCAAAAAGATTGAAATAACTAATCCGGAGCTTGTGCCGGAAACGGTCGATGAAAAGTTTGTACGGATAGATGTTAAGCTGACGGTAAACGATTCTCTTGTAAACATAGAGATCCAGATCAATAATGAAGGCTTTTTTGAGGACCGCTCGCTTTACCAATGGTCAAGGCTGTTTGTATCGGATCTCAAGCGCGGGCAGGAATACAGCGAGCTAAAGCAATGTATATCCATAAACATAATCAACTTTAACCTGTTCGGCTGCAGTGCATACCACTCGTCATTCTCGCTGCGCGAGGACACGCGCTATGACAGACTGACAGATAAGTGCGCTATACACTTTTTCGAATTGAAAAAGATAAATAAAAGTAAACCCAACCCGGAGGACAGGAAGGAGCTGTGGATGCAGCTTATAGACGCCGAAAGTGAGGAGGAATTTGATATGCTGACAAAAACGAATATAGAACCGATCAAGAAAGCGGTAGTGGCTATAAAGGAAATGGATGCCGACGAAGAGATAAGAGAGAAAG
>DVNB01000073.1 GCA_018714695.1 Candidatus Ornithomonoglobus merdipullorum
TTATACCAAAATGCACGCCTTTTTTCAATAGCTTTGGCGAAAAATTTTAACACATCTCCGATAAGCCGGGGTAGGAGGCTATCGCGCCGTGCGCTGTAACGCTCTTTGCACAGAAACTGTTCGAGAAAACGAGCAGTTCCGTCAACTCCCGGGCGGTCATATTGTCTATGCTGTCCGCTGTGTGCCTAAGAGAATGAAGCTTCCACAGGAACGAGCCTATGAAGCCGTCTCCGGCGCCGGTCGTGTCGACCGCTTTTACCTTCACGGACGGGGCGAATGCTTTCGCGGAGCGCGTGAACGCGTATGCGCCGTCCGCGCCGCAGGTGTAGATCACGAGCCGGACATTACCTGAGAAGAGAGACGGGAGCGCACGCTCAATGTCCGTTTCGCCTGTTATGAACTCAAGCTCCTCATCCGATATCTTTATAATGTCAGACATCGGCAGGAAGCGGAGCACTGCCTCCTTGAGAGCAGAGCTGTCGTTCCAGAGCGGAAAGCGCAGGTTTGGATCAAAGCTTATCAGCGCGCCCTCCGCCCTTGCAAGGGCTATAGCGCGCTCGTGTGCGGCGCGCATCGGGAAATCGCCGAGCGACACACTGCAGAAATGCAGCGCGAACGTGCCGGTGAACATCTCGGCGCTTATGTCGTCCGCGCTGAGCAGCATATCTGCGGAGGGCTTTCTGTAGAATGAAAATGTCCTGTTCCCGTCGGCGGCAAGGCTGACGAAGGCGAGAGCAGTGTTTGCCTCATCGGTGTATCTTATATGAGAGGTGTCGACTCCCGCGGAGCGGAGCGTGCGTGTTATCTTTTCTCCGAAGGGATCGTTTCCGAGCTGTGTTATCATACGTGATTTACCGCCGAGCCGCGAGTACGCTGCGCACACGTTGGCGGGAGCACCGCCGACCTGGGGTGAAAATCCGGTCACATCGCAGAAATCGCAGCCGGTCTTGTCGGGTATAAAATCGATAAGAGCTTCGCCTATCGCAGCAAGCGTATCATTTGCCATGTATAGTTACCTCCATTCCGCGCAGGGTGTACAGATCGGCGTTTATGCCGTGCAGCCCTATCGTTATTGTTTCCGCCGGCGGATAATATCTTGTACTCATGACATACCTTCCGCCGTCAAGGTATATCTCAAGGCTCGACATGTCGGCAATGATCCTGATATCGCCGCAGCTGCCGATACGCGCGCGGCGGATGTCTCTGCCGGAGCCGATGGCAGGATCGGTGAATTCTATGCTGAAAAGTCCGCCACCGAGCCGAAGGATGACGCCGTCCATAGTTATCTCAAAGTCTCCGTCTGTTTTCGCGCATAGGTCAAACGGGAGCGGGACACTCTTTTTCGAGCCGTCAGCCGCGGATATCTTCCCGCAGCGCAGTGACTCGTATTCCTTTACCGGGTTCTGGGCGATCATTCCGTCCGAAAGCCGCGTAAGGGAGCGGGGCAGGGTAAGGCAGTGCTGCCATCCGCAGTCTGCGGTCGGGTTTGTGTAGTCGATATCGCCTATACCCATCCAGCCTATCAGTATCCGTCTGCCGTCGGGCGTCTCGAAGGTCTGGGGCGCGTAGAAATCAAAGCCGTGATCCCATTCGATGAATTCGCTGCCGGCGAAATAGCCGGAGGAATATACATTCTGGTTCCTCTCGGGTTCGTGGTGCAGCCCCTGCGGGGATATGCTTATATATTTCTGACCGCCTATCACAAAGCAGTCCGGACATTCCCACATATAGCCCATGTTAGGAACCGAGTGCTCTCCCGCAAAGCTCCAGCTTTCGAGGTCGGGGGAGGAGTAGAACAGTATGCAGCCCTTGTCGTCTCTCGTTCTTGCGCCGAGCACCATCCTGTACATGCCGTTCTCGCGCCAAACCTTCGGGTCGCGGACATGGCAGGAGCAGTGGGCGGGATAGTCGCTGTTGCGGAGTACCACCTTCTTTTCGCTCATGGCGCAGCCGTCAGAGGTGGTGACGTGTATCACATTCGCGCCGCGTCCGTTTAAAATGTAGTCGAAATCTCCGTCCTCTTTAACGTTTCCGGTGTAGAATATGTGAAGGAGCCCGTCCTTTTCGATCGCGCTTCCGGAGTATACTCCGCTGCGGTCCTCGGGGATGTCCGGCACGAGGACCGTGCCGGTGAATTCCCATCTGAGCATATCGGGACTTTGGTAATGTCCCCAGCACTTTCTGCCGCCGCCGTCGGGGGAGTCGGGGGCGTACTGGAAGTATACATGAAAGCAGCCGTTGTAATATGAAAGTCCGTTCGGATCGTTGAGCCAGCCCTGCGGTGGCTCGAGATGAAGTTTCTGCCGCCATTTATCTGACATGATGTTTACCGCCTTTCATACGTTTATACTCCGAGCTTCAAAAGCGGAGCGAGCGCGGATATTTTGCCGGACGCTGTCATGCTCACAGCATCGAAATCCTCCGGATTGGTGACGATGACCGGCGTCACTGTCTTGAAGCCCTTTTTGGTGATGAAGTCCTTGTCAAAGCTTATGAGAAGATCGCCCTGCTTTACGCTGTCGCCATCGCTCACGTGAGCCGTGAAGCCCTCACCGTTAAGGTCTACGGTGTTTATGCCTATATGTATGAGGAGCTCTGCTCCGTTTTTCAGCGTCAGTCCTATGGCGTGCTTTGTGTCGAACAGTGTCGATACCTCCGCATCGGCGGGCGCGTATACCTTGCCGTCACTCGGCTCTACCGCCGCGCCCTGTCCGAGCACTCCCTGCGCAAAGGTGGGATCCGGTACATCACTGAGAGCGATCGCTGTTCCCGCGAGCGGTGAGAGGATCTCATTTTCCGCCGCGGGCGCTGCGGATCCGGCTGCGGGCACAGCTGCGCTGCTGTCCTTCGGCTTGTCGCGGTAGATTATCATCGTCACTATAAATGCGACCGCGAAGGCTACCGCCATGACGAGCAGATACTGAACAAGGTTCGAGGTGGTTATGAGTATTCCGAAAACACCGGTAATACCGTATGCCGTTGCGCCTACATGAAGGAGACCGGAGATAAGTCCGCCTGCCGCGCCGCCTATGCATCCGGCGATGAACGGCTTAAAGAATCTGAGGTTTACTCCGAATATTGCAGGCTCTGTTATGCCGAGGAATGCCGAAAGAGATGCGGGGAGCGCGATCGATTTCTGCTTCCTGTCACGTGTCTTGAGTGAGAATGCGAGCGCTGCCGCCCCCTGTGCCACGTTCGCAGCCGTTGCGATCGGCATCCATATGTTGACGCCGTCGGCGCTCAGAAGCCCGGCTTCAAGCGCGTTGTACATATGGTGTATACCGGCAACGACAGTCGGAGCGTATATAGCGCCGCAGAGCGCCGCGCCTATGCCTCCCGGTACAGCTATAAGCATCTTTACCGCCGAGAATATGCCGTTTTCAAGCAGACTGAATACGGGACCGAAAACGGTGAGCGTCAGATATCCCGTAATGAGCACCGTAACGAGTGGTGTTACGAAAAGGTCGATCATTTCGGGAACGATCTTGTGCAGCCGCTTTTCTATAAAGCTCATGAACCATACGGCTATAACTACGGGTATGACGTGTCCTTGATATCCCACAAGATTGATGTCATAAGCGCCGAACCATACAGACGCTGTGGGGATAGAGTCCGCTCCGGCGACGTTCCATGCGTTCATGAGATCGGGATGTATCATTATCATTCCTATGACCGCGCCGAGGAACATGTTCCCTCCGAATACCCTTGCCGCGCTTATGGCTATGAGCACGGGAAGGAATGTGAATGCCGCGTTTGAGAACAGATGGAATATGGTGTATGTATCACTTTCAGCAAGGGATGGGAAAAGATTTGTGAAACCCTCAAGCAGTCCCATAAGGAGTCCGCTTGCGACGATGGCAGGGATGATCGGCACGAATATGTCTCCGAGCGTCTTTATTGCCCGCTTATACCACGGCGCTTTTGAGGCAGCCGCCTTTTTTACATCGTCCTTTGAAGCCGCGCTTATGCCGGCTTCTTTTATAAATTCGTCATAAACCTTGTTTACCGTGCCTGTGCCTATGATGATCTGGAGCTGTCCGGCAGATTCGAATACGCCCTTTACGCCGTCGATGTTCTCCAGCACGTCTTTGCTGATCCTGCTGTTGTCGGCGATAACGAGCCTGAGACGCGTTGCGCAGTGCGCCGCGCTTGCAATGTTTTCGCTGCCGCCTATGGAGGAGAGGATCTCCGAAGCGGTCTTTTTGTAATCCATAATAAAACCTTCCTTTCTTGTGTTCCGGTCCCGCTGCCGGGACCGGTCTCATATCACGTTTTCGTTGGTTCTATTATAATATTTTTCTGCGGAAAAGTCTATTGACGAAAGTTATCAAGTTTCACATATAAATTTGTAGGTTTCACAAGGTTTCACAAGATGTGTTCGTTGAGCTGCGCTCGACGAGTTCGAAGCCGAGCTGCATCGTGCGCGGTATCGCGTCGGGATGGCTGATCGCGGAGAGCAGCATCGAAGCAGCTTCTCTGCCCGCGGTGTGGTAATGGAGATGCGCGGTGCTGAGGGAGAGGACGCGCCCGATCTTTGAATCGCCCACGGAGCCGACGAGAATATCGCCGGGGATCCTTATGCCGTTTTCCCTGCAGTAGAGGACCGCGCCGGAGGCTATCGTGTCGGTGGCGCAGAAGAGGCAGTCGTGGCGGAGTCTGCTTTTAAATATGCGCCGCGCGCAGCTGTAGCCGGAGTCGACCGAGAATTCGGCGCACGCGCAGTGCTCATCGGAGACTGCGATGCCATGATCCGAGAGCGCCTGCATAAAGCCGCGCCTGCGCTCCGCGCCTACGGCAACGTCCTCATCCGTGACTCCTATATAAGCCGGACATGACGCGCCGCCTTTCAGGAGCAGCTCTGTCACCGCGTAAGCGGCGCCGAAGTCATCATGGCAGACGCAGCTGTAGCCGCTGTAACGCTGACCGACAATGATCACGGGGATGTGCATCTTGCTTAGGATCGACCGGTGCAGCGGTGTGAACACGCTTGCCAGGAATATGACTCCGTCGACTCGTTTTCCGCGGAATAGATCGAGATATTTTATCTCCTTGTTATAGTCGTTGGCGGTGTTTACAAGCAGGAGCTCATAGCCCTGCTCGCCCAGAACGCTGCTTATCCCTTCTGCAATGCGGGCGCAGCTGTCGCTTGAAAGCTTGGGGAGTATGACACCGATGAGCTTTGTCACCCTGGTCTTAACACTGCGTGATGCGGTGCCGGGCGCGTACCCTGTTTCGGCTATGGCTTTTTCAATCGCGGCGCGTTTTTCGTCGCTGAGATAACCGTCGTTAAAATATCTGCTGACGGCGCTTTTTGAAACGCCCGCCGCCTTTGCAAATTCCGATATGTTCATGCTTCCACCTCTTTTGTGAAATATTTCACTTATATTATACTATGAAATTATATGAAAATCAAGTGAAAATATCATGAAGCGTTTTTCGCCTTATACTCCTCGCCCCACTTATACATCGAGTCGAGTATTGGTTTCAGGCTTTGCCCTGTCTCCGTAAGCGTGTATTCAACGCGCGGCGGCACCTCGGCATAGACCTTCCTCGTGAGCAGACCGATTTCCTCCATAGCGCGCAGGTTAGCGGTGAGGACCTTCTGAGAGATCGAGCCGAGTGATTTTTTCAGCTCGCCGAAGCGTTTCGTGCCGGTCAGAAGATCGCGTATGATCAGCACCTTCCAGCGGTCGGAGATCAGCGTGAGCGTCGTTTCGACAGGGCAGGCGGGCAGTTCTTTTTTCATATTGTATCATCCTTTCTGCTAGTATCTGAAATATACTAAGATATATATTTGATACATACATTATATATGAAACCAAAGTGTTTGTCAAGTGCAATATAAAAAGCGGCGCTGAGACCGCTTACAGTCACGCGCCGCCTATCATCAGCTGAGTTTCGGCAGATATTCATTCCATTCACCCTTAGGTATACGAAGCATCTCAAGCGCCTTCTCCGCCGTTATGCTGAGTGACTGCATGAGGTTTTTTACCATGGTGAGTATTCCCTCTTCTCTGCCTTCTTTCCGGCCTTCTTTCCGACCTTCTTTCCGGCCTTCCTTTCTGCCTTCTTCAAGCAATTCGTGTCCATATGCCTCTGTTACATACTCCTGATCAAACAATATATCAAGCATATCTGTCACCTCCGACCTCTTTGACTCAAGAAATTCCTTTAATATATCGTTCTCTATGCATATCTTTATTATTGACTCGATCGCTTCTTTTGTTCTCCCTTTTTCCTTTACCTGCTCATCGCTTATCCGGGCGAACTTTATATACTGATCAAGTATATTGTTCTCATCACTCATGTGCAGAACCTTCACTTTTACCTCTACACCTCCGCAGACGCCGCCGAAATTCGTATCTCGGAGCGTTATATATTCCTCCGGATGCTCATCTTTGCCGGTATACACCACATAGAACTGAGGCACCGGCAACGGCACTGCCTTACGGCTGTAGATGTTGTATTTATTATCAACTATATATTTATGTGTCCATTCCACGAAATACTCAAGATGCCTGTAGCATATATTCTCCGACCATATGCTCTGCGCTTCACAGAAGAACAGGAATATCGCAGTTAACCCCCATAGAAAGTGCCAAATCATTATACAGTCCGTTTACGAGTATGTTCTTTATCGTAACGTTCGATATAGTGTCAAGCTCCGCCTCATCAGCATCAGGTTTTAATACCTTGCACAGCTGCCGCAAATACTTCGGTTCGTTGAACAATGCCGAAAACACGCTGTCCTTTATTGTACGCTTTACTACTTTTTGCTTGTTGTTTTGCATGCCAACCACACCTTTTCTTACGTTCTTATATCTATTATACCATATTGAGGCGCTTCCTGCAATACCTATTCTGAATAAAAAATACTGTTTTTGAATGAAGTTCAATTGCCAAAGTAAATTCCAGTGTAATAATTTACAAACCAGAATTTAAACTGGCAAATTAAATACCAGAATTTAAATTGGCAAACCCAATTATAATTCATTTGTG
>DVNB01000074.1 GCA_018714695.1 Candidatus Ornithomonoglobus merdipullorum
GACGATGTTCTGGCATTCAAAAATTGTATCCTTGTTAAACCAAACGGAGATAAGTTTTTCAGCGGAAGAGGAACCCAATCTGAAAAAATGTACAACTTTGACGTAAAAAAAGGTGATGTAATTATCAAAACGGATCACTGATATCAGTACAAGAATATTATTGCGCCGCTGTACGGGTGTTGCCCGCACTGCGGTCGGACCAACTCCCCTTTTAGGGGAGTTTTTTTGTGACGGTCATTGCAAAAGTGAGAGCTGTATGATATAATAAATAACAGACGAGGTGATATGGATGTATACTGTGCACTCTAAGAAAACAGTTATGCTTAATATACTGGATATACTAAAAAAATATTCCGATGCCGAGCATAGGCTCACACAGGCCCAGATCTCGGATATACTCAGCAGTGAATACGGGATGAAGGTTGACAGAAGAACTGTCAGGCGTAACCTCAGCGAGCTTGCCGAGCTGTATGACGGCATAGATTATACCGAGGTGGAGCGCCGCGGCAAGGACGGCAGCGATCTATCGATATGCACTGATTGGTATATAGAGCGGGAGTTTGACGATTCAGAGCTCAGACTGCTCATAGACAGCGTTCTGTTTGCAAAAAATATACCGTATTCTCAGAGCAGGCAGCTTATAGACAAGCTTGCGGGACTGTCGAATGTGTACTTTGGCAGAAAAATCAAAAACATTTGCGGATTAACAGAGAATATGCCGAGAAATCCCGAGCTGTTCCATACCATAGATGTGCTCGATACGGCAATATCCGAAAACAAAAAAGTTGCGTTTATATATAACAGCTATGGAGCAGATAAAAAGCTGCACCCAAAAAGAGAGAGCGAGTATATAATAAATCCATACCGAATGGCGGCAACCAACGGCAGGTACTATCTAATATGCAATTATGACAAATATGATAATATTGTAAATTACCGTATCGACAGGATAACCGGCATAAGGATGCTTGACGAGACCAGAAAGCCGATCAGCAAGCTCAGAGAAGGCAAGCTTGACATGCCTCGGCATATGGCGGAACATATTTATATGTATGCCGGTGATCCTATACGCGCCGTATTCAAAGCCAAGACATATATTATTGATCAGGTTATTGACTGGTTCGGGATGGAGGCAGATATATCACAGATTGACGGCGATGAATGTATAGTCAGGATAAAGGTCAATGAGGAGGCTTTTTTCTGCTGGGCTATGCAGTACGGATTGCATATAGAGGTACTTGAACCGCAAAGTCTCAGGGAACGTGTGATAAGCTCTGTGAACCGGATCGCGGAAAAATACCGGGACGATAAATGAGCATTATGCAATGAATAAACAGATATGTGGAATTAGTCAGGAGATCAGCGATGGAGACAGAGATAAGAGAGGCGAGATTTGAAGATCTTCCAAGGATAATAAGGATGATAGACGAGGACGATCTGGGAACTACCGGTGATAGGTACACCGAGCCGCTTATGAAATGCTATGAGGACGCATTCCGTGAGATAACGGAGGATAAAAACAGCGTCATATTGGTGATATGTGTCTGCGGATCTGTATTTGGCAGCCTGCAGCTGACATTTACAAGGTATCTTTCCCATATGGGCGGACTGCGTGCAACTATCGAAAATGTTCATGTTGCATCGGATATGCAGGGCAGGGGACTGGGCACCAAGCTTATGAATGCCGCAATAGATCTGGCGAAAAAGCGAGGATGCAGGATCGTGCAGCTTACGACCAATAAAACGAGAAAGGATGCGCACAGATTCTACCACAGAATCGGGTTCGAAAGCACGCATGAGGGAATGAAGCTGTATTTAAAATAACAGGAGATGATGATGTATGAAGAGAGTATTTATATGTGTCGTTTTGTCAGCATCGGTGATGCTTTCGGGAACGGCAGCGTTAGCGGAGGAGGAGAGCGGTGAGCTCATTGTGAACGGCGGATTTGAGGACGCGCTTTTCGGCGAGGGAAACTGGAAGTTTACCGAAGCCGGAGGCTGGTACACAGAGACATCGGGAACAGCTGAGCTGACAAGCGGGGAGCATAACAGCGGCGAAAGCTCCGTAATGATCAATAACGGTTCTGCGGCACAGAGAGTGCATCTTGAGCGAAATAAAGAGTATCGTCTGACGTTTTCGGTAAAAGCGGACTCCGAATGTGAGATAGGCATTTCGTTCAATGACGGCACAATAGAGTGGCCCGCAAATGGAGCTGTGATCACGGAGAGCGTTGCGGCGAATACGGAGTGGCAGGAGGTAAGCATCGATTTTATGCCTGATGCGTCGCAGGATTATGTTATAATAGCCGCGAATTGGGACGGAGTGAGCTATTATATAGATGATGTAAGTCTTAAAGAGACTGATATGTACATAACAAAGCTTGAAACGGGTGTCAATGCCGAGGGTGAGATAAGCTTTGAGAGCGGCTATCATGCTGTGGACGGCGGATCGTTCGTGACCGCGCTGTATGATGAGAACGGCGCCATGCTCGGATGCATGACAGGAAACACCGAAGGCACATTCGCGGCGGTACCGGGATATGGAAAATATACGGTCAAAACGTATGTTTTCAAGGGCGCTGACGGAACGGTGAGCCGCGTGAGCGAAAATGTGGTCGATTACAGCGCAGAGACGGCGGCAGAGCCGCAGACAGTAGGCGCGGCGGAAAGTGTTGCGATAAACGAGGAAAGTCTTGAGCTGACTGCGGGAGAGAGCGCGGCGCTCGACGCGATAGTGGCGCCGGACTATGCGTACAACAGAGATGTCGTCTGGACAAGCTCCGATACCGCTGTTGCGTCGGTATCGGATACCGGTATCGTAACGGCAGCGGGGACAGGTGAAGCGGTGATAACTGCATCGTCAGCTGATGGCACGCTTTCGGATACCTGTACCGTCAGTGTTGCGGAGCCACGGGCGATAACAGGACTTACGCTGGACAAGTCGGAGATCACGCTTCCGGAGCTGAATTCGGTATGCGTCATAAATGCAGACGGAGCATCCGCAAGCGATATTGTCTGGACAAGCAGTGATGACTCGGTCGCGGAGGTGAATAACGGAGCCGTGACCGCTGTTGGTGAAGGAGAGGCTGTGATAACCGCATCGGCAGGCGGATATGACGCAGAGTGTGCGGTCACCGTTACAAGCTCCGAAAACACAATAACGAACGATACGTTCTATAAGGACATCGACGGGAATTATATACTTTCACAGGGCGGCGGTATATATTTCTTCGCGGGAAAATACTATTGGTACGGATGCAAATATAAGCAGGCGGAGCCGTATGCCGAAGAGCCAGAGAACGGGATCCCCGGCGGTACAGATTTTGAAGCCTTCACATGCTATTCGTCAACAGATCTTGTAAACTGGGAGTTTGAAGGATATCCCATGACGCGAGAGACCGAGGACATGGCAAAGGAGGGCTGGGTAGGCAGAATGGGCGTTGCGTATAACGAGAACACGAAAAAGTATGTGCTCGTTTCGCAGTCGTCACTGGGAATGCTGTTCGCATCAAGCGATACGCCCGAGGGCCCGTATAAGGTCGAGAATTACGCTGCAGAGCAGGACTATTTCGTAAACGGAGGTACCGGAGACCAGACGGTGTTCCGGGACGATGACGGAAAGGCATATGTGATCTGCTCAAGCACAAACGGCAGAGAGCATCTTTATGTCGCTCCGCTTAGGGAGAGCGATTTTTTGGATATAGACGGGGAAAACGTAAAGGAGATCTATTTTGCCGAAACGGGCGATTATATTGCCGAGGACGGCAGTGTTGCAACACGTGATAAGAAGGGTATTGAAGGCAACTGTATGTTCAAATACAACGGCAGATACTATTTCACCGGCTCCGATCTCTACGGCTGGAATTCGTCACGCGTATTTGTGCTCGATTCCGATGAGATACTTGGCGACTATAATGCCGATACGGGACTTCCGTATATAATGAACGGCACAGCGGAAAATTACGCGCATAATTCGCAGGCGGGCTTCTATGTCACAGTCCATGGCAGCGAGGGTGACCTTGTAATATACTGCGGTGACCGCTGGTCGGATTTTGCGGGGAACGGCGAGGGATATAACCAGTGGGTACCGCTGAGCTTTGACGAGAATGGCAAGCCGTATTTTAATGATGTGCATCAATGGCGGCTCGATGCCCAAAAAGGCACGTGGGAGATCGCCGAAGGAAATAATTATATAGAAAATCCGCAGTTTGAGGCTGACAGGATAACGGTGTATGATCCGGTCGGCTGGGAAACGAGCGACAGTGTGGGAGGATTCGCAAACAGCAACCTTTCCGGAAAGCACAGCACCGGTAATTTTGTCTGGCAGCAGACAGCCGATGAGGATTATTCGGCAAGGCTCAGGCAGGATATCGATGAGCTTCCGGACGGCACATACACATTAAAGGCGTGGGTAAAGAGCAGCGGCGGACAGCGTGTGTGCAGTCTCTATGCCGAAAGCGGCGGCAAAATTAGAAACGTGTCGCTGAAAACGCCTATAGATGATTGGACAGAGGTAGTGATAAATGATATAGAGGTCAAAGACGGACAGTGCGAGATCGGACTATTCTCCGATTCCGAGTCAGGGAATTGGGTACAGATCGACGATATGTCACTTGTAAAGAATGTTGGTTAAATAAAAGAGCGGCAGAGCGCAAAACGTATGTTTTGCGGCTGCCGCTCCGTTTTTATTTATTTTTCAGATATGGCTGCTGATGAAGCGTCCTGTTAAACTTTAGATCATTCAGTAGTTTCGCAAAGGTCTTCAAGTACCTCCACTACCGCTGGTTCGTAATATTTCTTTACACATCCAAGGTTGGGATGTGAGCCTTTGCCTCCGATCATGTACTGTGCCATCTCGTCGGCATTTCTTGTATCGAGCTCACAGTTATTGAACATGTCAACGACCGTTACGCCCCATTCTTCGCATATCTCGAGTGTTTTCTCGACAAGTTGCTGCTGTATTCCGAAATCTCTTGCGCCGCTCTTGTGTATCGTTACGAACACGAGCTTTGCATCGGGCCATTTCTGCTTCATCGTGTAGATCAGCTCCTCGAACGCGCCGCAGAACGTTGTGTTGTCAAATTCTGTTGCTTCACTGCCCTGTATCTTGCCCATATTCTGTGTCACATCCACAGCGTTGCTTGTGTTAAAACTGTCTGTTGCAGGATCGCCGTACGCGTCATTCGTGTATCCGTCAAACACTACGAAATCGGGTTGTGCGGCGGGTGCATCCTGTACCTGCTCCGTTATCCAGTTGTCTCTTTTCATGACCGTAGCGCCGTTTACAGCCATCTTATTCAGCTCGATCGCATAATCGTCCTCGATTATGTTCATGAACGCGTTGTCTGGATCATTATGTCCGCGAACGATACTGTCACCGAACGCGTATACGGTCTTGTAATTTATCGGGCTTTCGATATCGGGCTCGGCAATAGTGCCGTCGCCCGTTATCATTATCGCAAGATTGTCAAGACTTACATTTCCGCCGCCGCTTGCGCCGCGCATGTAGAATGCGCCGATGTTGCTGTCAACGGTTGCACTGTAGAAGTCGGTCCCTTCGATCGTTATGTCGTTACCGCTGTCATTTGTCAGCCGTATAGTCACAGTCTGTGAAACAAAATCTATATCCGCCGTCATGTGCATCCAGTCGTCAACGAAATCCATGTCTATATTATTTCCGTTTACAGAGAAAGTTCCTTTTGAGGACTGTATAAAGCTTATTATATGTCCTGTGGAATTCTCTACTCCCCAGTTTACATTGCCACCGCTGAACGTGGGTGATGAATTGCCGATTGAGAATTGGCTGTCACCTGTTATTGATGACGGAGCAAATTTAATATCGGCTTCTATTCGCACGGTCTTGCCCTCACAGTTGATCTCTGGTATTGCGGTGTATGCTCCCACAGAACTGCTGCCTGTGCATGCGTAGTTTAGATAGCTGCTGTTGTTTTCACTGCCCAGACTTACTCCGGCTGTTGTGCCTGTCCATGCATCGGTATCTATATTGTAATTCTCGAAATCCTCATAGTAATCATATGTGCTTGTGAGGTTAAACACAAGTTTCAATTCTGTGTTTTCTTCGAGAACCGCTGTCGTCTGAGACGCAGAAGCGTTGAACTGATACAGATCTACCTTGCCGCTGTCATTCATCTTGGTGAAATCCGCGGTGTATTCATCCGGCACTGTGTAGCTGTCTCCCGCATATACATTATCAGTGATGATCACATCATCCTTTATAATGTTGTTTTCCTCATCCACATATTTGAGCGTTACAGTTGCGGGCGTAAGATCACTGTTTGATGTCATGGGTACTGCCACATTCTTGTCTTCGACCGCGGGTATCAGCTCAAACGGCATATCCGCTGCTCTGTAGCCGTCCGCCTCGGCGTGTATAATATAGTCGCCCTCGCAGAGGTGATATGTACCGTCGCTCTCGGGCTCGATCACAGCGTCGCTGGTTCCGTCCTTCACTGTTATTGCAGCATTTTCTACTGCATCGCTTGTGGTCGAATCAACAGCAGTAAATGTCATGTAATAGAGAGGTCCGCTCACGAGGCTTGCCGACACGTTGTCTACATAGCAGGCACGGTCATTATTGTTATAGCTGGTGCTGAATGTTATTCCGCCGATGCTTCCGCTGTTGCTGCCGAGACGTCCGGTAAATTCAACAGTGCTTCCGCCGTCGTATCCTATATAGAGCGTAGCCCGGTTTGTTGTAAAGTCGAGAACAGCTTTGAAATGCGTCGGATCATTCTGTGCCGCAGTGTTCTGTCCCTTGGAGATCGCGCTGTTGAGCACGCTTGAATCTTCAAGCACATTGACGCCGCCGATCTTTATGTTCGTATTTTCGACTATATTATACGCGTGTATCTGTGCCGATACAAGTGATGTGCCGCTGCCGTCTGTTATGTCAAAAGACATTGTTTTTCCGGTGAGCTTGCCAAAGGTTATGTCGAACTCTATCTCGGCTGTTTCACCCTGAGGCACCGTTACAGCTTCGGGGAAGGTCATTACGGCTGATCCTGTGGATGATCCGTCGTTCATCTTTATCTGTCCGTTTGTGAGCGATGCCGCGCCGCTGAGCGTGAACGCGTTTGCGCCTGCGCTGTCTGTGAGCCCGTCTTCAAACGTCCATTCACCCAATGATACGGTCTCGCCGTCAGGATCATCGGGCTGTATTTTCACGATCGTATTGAGATCATCATTTACCGTATCCGCGCCGTCAATACCAACACGTACAAAATATTCACCTTGCTCCAATGCCGGAATGAATTTGTAGCTGTTCTGTTCCAGCTCCTCGCCGTAGATATACTTGATATTTTCAGCGGTGAGTTCTTCCGTTATCTCGCAGTCAGCGATAAGCGCTACCGATTTTTTGCCGTAGTTATCGCTGAAGTCAGCCTTTATCGAATCATAGTCGTCAAGTGATTCCGATGCGATGGTGCCGTACATTTTATAAGGAGCGATAGGCTGCATGTTCATAAGAGAATCGACGGCATATACCGCATACCCTTCCGTATCGTCTGCGAGTGTGAGACTTATTTCAACATCCGTAATGCTGCCGCTAAGATCGGTCTTTGCGAGAGCCTTGGACGTAACGTTTCCTTCTGCGTCATAGCCTGCGATGATCACCGCAGCGCTTTCAAGACTATCGTCAAGACGGTGGAGCGTTAAGCCGCTTATCGTGTTTCCGTCCTTTTCAAGTTCGCCTATGACAGCTTTAGGCTCAAAGATCTTTGTTATCTCGTCCGAAGGTTCTGTCTCGGTCGATGACGGTGTTTCAAGCTTTTCAGTGTTGTATGTCGTGTTGCAGCTCTCGGGCGCTCCGAAGTAGGAGTATACGCTGTCAAGCGTGAGCACAGCCTTATCTATCGTAACGGAAGGCGATACGCTGTAGATCCTAAGCGTGTGCATACCCGGCTCCGATACTGCAACGGTCGTGCTGAGTTTTTCGATGTTTGTGAGAACACCGTGCGACCATGCGTCGGTCTTGCTGCGGCTGCCGCTGTATGTGCTCGTTCCGCGCAGCACTGTCGGTGCACCATCGTCAATAGCGACTGCAACTCTTGAAGAGCCTCTTTCATCAAGCGTCGGCATACGGTAAACATCCCATGTGTATGTTCCTGCGTTTGTAAAGTATACGTTATATTCAAGATATGCCGATGATGTCTTTATATCCGCATCGTCAACAGTTCCCGATATTTCGGGGTATACCTTCATTGAGTCTCCGCTTCTTCCAAAGTCCTTTTCAAGCTGCCAGCTGTGTTCACCGTTGGTGCCGGTATTTGAATAGTGCTCGGCTTCGATTGAGACTACTCCGCCTGCTTCTATATATGTATTTGCATCAGACGGTATCTCCGGGTTTTCTATAGTCACCGCTATATCCTTGCTGTCAACGACTTCTCCGTTTAAAAGCTGCGATACGGTTACCGTTGCCTGCGATGTGCCCGATCCCGCTTTAGACTTATCAACGCTTACGCGGACTCTGTCGCTTCCGTAGGCTGTGCCCTCGGTCTTGTCGAATACGAGCGCGTCGCTTGTCGAGGATATTTCATAATCGAATGAACCGTAGCCTTTGTTTATAACATCGATGAACTTGTCATAGCTGTCATATGCCGAAACGGTCATTGACGGCGTGTCGGAATATTCCGTCTGCGAATCCGTCATTACAGCAAGCTCGGTATAGTCGAGCTCGTTTACAGTCGGCGCGTTCAGATCGAGTGTGATATGAGCGTCACAGCCTTGAAGCCTTGACGGATTGATGTTCGTAATCTTGTTCCATTTGCCGTCGAGCATCGTGTTGTATGTGTTTATGTCATTTTCTATAGCGTCAGCCGCAGCCGCCGCCTCTGCCGCGTATATATTCGCAGCCGCGCCTCTGCCCTGTTCGCTGTATAGCTCCGCGCGTGCTGTCTGTACATAGTTTACTGCCATGTTCTTTGCAGAGCGTATCGGATAGAGCGCAAGCTCAAAGAATGCAGCCTGCTTGCTTTCTGGAAGCTTTTTGTAGAGAGCCTCAGCGCGTGAGCATATGTCATTGTAGCTGTCAAGGTAGCGTTCAGCTTCATCGCCGTATGCGGTAAGTGATATGTTGAGGTCGCTTGCTCCATCATCCGATCTGAAAAAGTCTGGACGCTTTGAATTTGCAAGCTCATAGAATTCATCCATTACAGCAGCGTATTCCGCAGCGTCTGCGGCGCTCATATTGAAATCACGCTCTGCGTTTGCGGCATACATTTCCGATATATCTGCTGCTCTGGTGCCTTCAACATCTCGCGCGAGACGCGCAAAATATTCGATCTCTTTCTCGGCGGGCTTAAGGTCGCCTACATTCAGTATCCATATCCTGTCCGCGCCCATGTCGTAGGACTTCCCAAGCTCCTCGCGGATAAGTCCCGGCTGGGTAGTCGAGAGCCAGAGATAGCTTGTAGGATAGCCGTAATAGGATACGTGGTAGTATATGCCTGTCCTTCCGTCACGCTCGCGCTCCGCATTGTTTGCGTTCTGGCGCACATATCCGTAGTTGTCATCCGTCCACATGATTGTAACATCATCGGGTATATTGAGCTTGCCCTGATTATAGAGAGGCTGTATATCCTTGTAGGGGATGAACACCTGAGGTATATCCTCAAGCGCGATGCCCTGCTTGTCAGCCACCTCTTCTTTAAGGATCCTTCTCTGACATTCGATTATCTCGTTGAGCGCCGTTGCGTAGTCCATATTGGTCTGGAACGAGCCGTCATGCACGCCGCGCATACCGAGCGTGTATATGTTCTCATACTGCCCGTACTGCTGTACGCTCTCGCGCCAGTAATCCTCAAGGAATTCCTTGTTGTCGACGGGATTATTGTTATTGTCATGATCCGTCCAGTAATACGCGACTTTTTTGCCGCTTTCGTTTTCGAGCGCCTTGTAAAGAGTCTTGTACGGATGCTCGCTCTCCCATTTGTCCTGGAACGCGTCAAGCTCGCCTAAGTTGTTCCTGAGCAGCGGCTCGGCGTGCGAAGATCCGATAACTATGCCGTATTTGTCCGCGAGCTCTGCGCTTTCGGGATTTGTATGGAACGCGTTTGAGTACGCGTGCATCGCGGGCCAGAGCGTGTTGGCTTTGAGTCTCAATATGAGCTCGTATATCTTTTCGTAAGTCTCCGGATTCATATTCCCATCACCGAGCGCTTCCGACCATTGATTCAGATTATACTCATCGTTCAAGAATATGCCGCGGTATTTCACGCTCGGTTCACCCTCTGTGTAGCCCTCCTCGGGGAGGTCAACATAGAGCTCGTCGGCATGTACCGGCTCCGCATCCGCCCACCATGACCACGGTGAAACGCCTATCCTCTCACAGAAGTCGTATATTCCGTATATCGTTCCGCGCTTATCCGAGCCTGCGATGATGATCTTGCCTCCGGTCTCCTGTATCGTGAAGCTCTCCCATTTATCCTCGATCTCCGAAATGTCTATTGCGTTTTCCTCGGCAAGAGCGTCTATGGCATCGCTTTCACCTATGGTTCCTATTATGATGTCGCTGCTGCTCCAGTCACCCTCAGGGATCGTGGAAAGAGTATAGCTGTTGGCAAGAGGCACGTTCGTCAGATTACCCGATTCATCAGCCCAGAGAAAACCCCTTACGATTTTTCCTGTGAGATCGGGCAGCTGTGAAAACTTTAGTGTGCCGTTTTGCTGATCTGCAGTGTTTTCGGATATGTACACCTCAGACAGAGTATTGTCGCCGTTGTAGACCGCGATAATGCCGCGGCCCGGTTCTGAAAGTGACGAGTGATTCGAAACAGTCATGGTGCCTGCGGCGGTATCGATCGCTGTTATAGCAGCATCGTCATTTTCAAGAGTTGTGACCTCTGAGGACCCGTTAAGGGAAACATCTTTCCCTGTGACGCTTTCGAGATCTGTTTTCATATTTTCCGCAGCGATCCGAACGCTTTCAGAGTCCTCGGGACTCACATAGAGCGACGGAGATTTGTCATCGCCGGCGATCTTCACGCCTGTGTCAAGCGATATGTAACCTGACACGGCATTGTTTTCCGTGCTGCCCGAAGCATCATCCGCTGCCAAGGCTCCTGTCATGGGAGCAGAGGAGGCGAGAAGCGCCGCGGCAAGCGCGGTCGAAATAAATTTCTTTTGCATGGCTCTCTCCTTTATAAAATTTTTGTTAGGTAATTGCGAAGCAAAGCTTCGCAGTGGTTATATGTATGTTCGTATTATATCTCAAAATACTTTAATTTTCTATAATTATATTCACAATTTTTTTAATAATTGAATTATATTTAGAAAATCCATTTTGATATTTTGCAAACGGTTCATGATAAAATATTTAAAATGATAAGAAACATAAACAAAACTTTAACATTTGTATGTTATAATGCTCTTGTATAATGAGAATAAGGGAGGTATCTACGAATGTTTAAGATCTTGGTGGTAGAGGACGACAGGGAGCTCAACCGTGCGGTCTGCTCATTTCTGGATCGAAACGGGTTTGACACGGTTGGGTGCCTGAATGCAAGTGACGCGTACGACGTCATGTACGGCGGCACACTTTTTGATATGATCATTTCCGATATAATGATGCCGGATGTGGACGGCTTTGAGTTTGCCGGAACGATACGGGAGCAGGATCAGGATATTCCTATATTGTTCATGACGGCAAGAGATGATTTTTCCGCAAAACAGAAGGGCTTCAAGGCGGGCATAGACGATTATATGACAAAGCCGGTGGACCTTGACGAGCTGCTTTTGCGTATCGGTGCGCTGCTGCGCCGCGCAAAGATAGCGAGCAGCCGCAGACTTGAGATAGGCGCGCTCAGGCTTGACGCAGACGAGCGCACCGCGTATCTTGACGGGGAGGAGATACCGCTCACTGTTCGTGAATTCAATCTGTTGTATAAGCTGCTGTCGTATCCTAAAAAGACATTTACGCGCTCGCAGCTGATGGATGAATTTTGGGACGGTGACACAACGTCGGGGCTGCGCACGGTGGACGTATATATGACGAAGCTGCGCAACAAATTCTCAAAATGCAGGGATTTTGAGATAGTTACCGTTCATGGTCTAGGATATAAGGCGGTGCTCAAATGAAAAACGGGACGAGAAAAACGTACGGCAGACATCTGTTTATAGCGGTATACCGCTATTTTATATTCTTTATCTCGATGTGCTTTGTCATAACCTGCTGTATGATACTGTTTCTCAATACTGTGGAGAGGGTTACAGGGCTGGAGCTCAGTGAGGAATATGTCGGGGCAGCCGCGAAGGTAACGTTTCTTAACATAGTTTTGCTCAGTGCGGTCTTTACAATAGCTGATGCGGTGCGAAGGCATGTCATGATAGACATACCTGTAAAACGGATCACCGACGCGGCGGAAAAGGTGATGAAGGGTGATCTTTCGGTGCGGATCGAAAAAATACGCAGACCCGACAGCGAGGGCGGCTTTAACATCGTAATAGAATATTTTAATAAGATGACGGAGGAGCTTTCCGGTATCGAGACGCTGAGGACTGATTTCGTATCAAATGTGTCACACGAGCTGAAGACGCCGCTTGCGGTCATGCAGAACTACGGTACGCTTCTGCAGGAGCCGGGGCTTTCGGAGGAGAAACGGATAGAGTATGCCAAAGCGGTGACCGATGCTTCACGCAGACTTGCGGACATGGTATCGAACATACTGAAGCTCAATAAGCTTGAAAATCAGAATATTTATCCCGATGTAAAAAGGTATGATCTCGGCGAGCAGCTGTGCGAGTGTCTGTTGGGCTTTGAAAGCGTGTGGGAGGATAAAGGGATCGATATCGAGACGGATATAGCCGATGGAGTTTCGATAACCGCCGATCCGGAGCTTCTGTCGCTTGTGTGGAACAATCTGTTTTCGAACGCGCTGAAATTTACAGAGCCGGGCGGCAGGGTGAGTGTTATGCTGAGTGCCGATGATACCTTCGCAGTCGTGACGGTCGCCGACACCGGCTGTGGTATAAGCCGTGAGGTCGGGAGCCATATTTTCGAGAAATTCTATCAGGGTGATACATCGCATGCAGCAAAGGGAAACGGGCTGGGGCTCGCGCTTGTTAAGCGTGTGGTGGATATAGTAGGCGGTGAGATATCAGTCGAGAGCGAGGTGGGAAAGGGCAGTGAATTCACGGTAAGGCTCGGGAGGGACTGCGGAATTTCGCAGGACGATGACGGCGGCGTCCTGCGGCGGTGTATGCGTTATAGTGCTTGGAATGGCGGTATATATGATCGCGCATTCCGCGGGAAAGCTCAAGAGGCTGAATGCTTTGGCAGACAGCCACGTGGAGATGTACCGCGGTGATGTTTAAAAATGTTTGCAGTTTATGAGGTGGATGTTATGAACGAAAATGAAGATAAGTTTAATTTCAGTTATTCTGCGAAGCAGCAGGAGGAAATAAGGAAGATACGGGACAAATATGTTCCGCATGAGGAAAACAAGATGGAGCAGCTGCGAAAGCTCGATGCGAGCGCGTCAAAGCCGGGCACGGCTGTATCGATCGCTATAGGCGTGATCGGCACTTTGCTGCTCGGTATAGGCATGTGCTGTACTATGGTCTGGAGTGCCGATATGTTTGCATTGGGCGTAGTTGTTGGGATCATAGGTATCGCGGTGATAGCCTGCGCGTATCCGGTCTATCTGAGCATAACGAAAAAGCAGCGCGATAAAATAGCGTCGGAGATACTGCGGCTCACTGAGGAGCTGTCGCATCAATGAAAAGGTAATACCTTCAAGCGCCGGTGCTGCGGAC
>DVNB01000075.1 GCA_018714695.1 Candidatus Ornithomonoglobus merdipullorum
CAAGAGCTTTGCTACTCCGCTTCCTCCCCCTCTAACATTGCTGTTAGAGGCTTGCGGTTCACTACGCTTGGCGGTAAATACCCGCGATTGGACTTTCACCAACTAGATATGTGCCATGCCCGACACACAAGCAGAAAGCAGCGGCACATGCTCCGCTGCTTACTACAGGAATCGTTATATACAAAAATTGGTGAATTGCTTGTTTATATATCCTTACTCGTCTTCCTCCACAGTTTCGAGACAGACGTAAAACAGCTTGTCGCTGCAGTTGAAGGCTATGTCCATGTTCTTTCTCCTCGCGATCACACGGCTCACATAGTAGAGTCCAAGACCGCTTTGATTCTTTGTCGAATAATCCTTGCTCATTATCCGGCTCATATCCGGCTTTTCGTCTATGCTGTTCGATATTATCACTCTCTGCTTTTCGCTGTCGGTGAAAAGCTCAAGCGCGATATATTTCTCCTTCAATGCTGCCGCCGATTCTATGGCATTGTCAAGCAAAGCTCCGACGGCGTTCAGCATATTCATGCTTTCGAATGCGTCGAACCGCTCACCCTCTACCCTCAGCTCCGCCGCGATCCCGCGCTTTCTTGCCTCCAGCGTTTTGAGCATGATAAGGTTTCTGAAACCGGCATCGCTTATATTCAGCGCGTTTCTGAACTGCCCGCTGCTGTAGATGTCATCCATCTCGTTATAGAGCTCATCTATCCGCTCCGAAAGCTTATCATAATCGCCCGTGTCGCAGTATCCCTTTATCGCGATCAGCGTATTCTTATAATTATGCCTGAACACACGAGTCCCGTCGTGCATCTCCTCAAGTATCCTTTGCTGCTCCGTTATTATCCTGTTCTTTCTCTCCTCGCTCGCGCTCTTTATGAACCCCATCGCCGCTATCGCCGCCGCAAGATATGTGACTGCTGTTATTGCGAGAAACAGTCCGTATGTCTTCGGGTTCATGTCCTCCCCTTTTAAAAGACTGTATTCAAACTCAAGCTGAACATATGTAGCCAAAAATATCGAAGTCGCTGCAAGAATTGTGAGTGTTTTCGTCTCTCTGTCTGTTTTTTCCGCATTTACAAGCCTTATCAGAAGCTTTTTTATGCCGCAGGCGGCAGCGGTAAATACCTGCATGCTTACAGTGTTTATTATAAAGCAAGTTATCGGTGTGTACTCAAATACATTGTATACAAGCATTATATCCACAGTCTCCGCCGCTGAAAGTATCACAACATATACACTGAATATCATTACGCTTTTTTGCAGCTTTTTCAGCTTCAGCAATATCAATACAAAAATATATACCGTGATAACACCTGTCCTATACTCTACCATGCTGTCATCAAACACCATGAACATAGCAGTAAAGAGCCCGCTTATGCTCGCTATGTAAAATACCACCGCAGGCGCCGACAGCTTTACGTCAAACACGTATTTTAAAAGCACCACAAGGCTGACCGCCCACGAGATACCCACCAGTACGGACGAAAGCGTATATTCAATATCCATTATTTCACCTCTGATCTGCCAAGCACATCGCGGTACAGCCTTGCCCTGTCCCTGGAGCAATAGACTGCTGTACCGTCCTTCATATGTATCAATCGCTTTTCCGGCTCATAAGCACGCACCTTTTCTATATTTACGGCTGTACCCTTGTCAACTACAAGAAATTTCTCGTCAAGCATTTCCAAGACCTTTGAAAACGATTGACGCACCTGAAAAAACGAATTCTCCGTAAACACTGATGTCTTTCTGTCATCTTTTTTTACATATAAAATGTCATTTACACAAACATCAAAATGCCTTGCGCCGCTTTTAAGGTTGATCACCCTGCCGCCGCTTCCCACGATGAGGCTCAAAAATGCATAAAGCTTCTCCTTCTCACTGCCGTTTATCGGCTTTATAAGAAACTCGGACGGACGAATCAGTCCCGCAAGCGAATCTCTGAGCTTTTCATCATGAGACGTTATAAATACTATATGCGCCGCAGCGCTCTCTGTGCGTATCCTACGCGCCAGTCTTATTCCCGCGTCTTCATCTCCGCCGTCGTCTATATCCAGAAAAAACACATCATCGTCTTTGACTGTCTTAACGGCCTTGTTGTCAAAGCCGCACAGTATCGTCTCCGCCGCGACCGGTGCATCTTTTAAAAGTATACTCATTCTGTCCAAGAAAAATCTGTCATCGTCCACAACGATATATCTCATACACCATTCCCCTTTTCTTTCAAATTAAATTATAGCTGATCTTTTGCGAATTTTCAATAAAATGTGCAGAATCCGTAATTTTTGTGCAAAATCCGTAACTGATTCTTTTCACAATACATCACGCTCCCAATATATCATAGATATATTCTACCATAAATGTGAACAATATTCAATATGGTCTTGAATATACAAACACATTCCCGATTCCAAAACATTTATTTCTCCATTGACATTTTCCTTTAAAAATGTTAGTATAGTATTATGGATCAATACTGCGCTTAGATCGCGCATCACTTCAGATAAAGGAGGCATTTATATGCGATATGAAATAAAAGGCGGAAGCTTTCCCGTTGTTACATGTTATCTCGAAAACGGCGAATCGATGATAACGGAAAGCGGCTCTATGGTATGGCAGACGCCAAATGTAAAAATGGAAACACATGGCGGCGGCATAGGCAAAATGTTTTCAAAAGCTCTTTCGGGCGAATCTATATTCCAGAACACATTCACAGCAAACGGAGCCGGCATGGTCACATTCGGTTCAAGCTTTCCGGGAAAGATACTCCTTCTCGAAATAGGGCACGGAAAGGAAATGATCCTTCAAAAAGGCTCGTTTCTCGCTGCGGAAGCCGGTGTGGAGCTGAGCATTCATTTCAATAAAAAGCTCGGCGCAGGCTTTTTCGGCGGCGAAGGCTTTATAATGCAGAGGCTTTCCGGCAGAGGTATTGCATTTGCTGAAATAGACGGAGAATTAGTAGAATATGATCTTGCCGCCGGTGAAACGCTGATCGTTGACACCGGAAACGTTGCCGGCTTTGAGATAGGTGTTTCTATGGAGATAAAGCAGGTACCGGGGCTCAAAAACAAGCTTCTCGGAGGCGAGGGCTTCTTTAATACCGTGCTCACAGGTCCCGGAAAGGTATGGCTCCAGACTATGCCGATATCGAACGTTGCAAGAGCAATAAGCAGATTCATCCCGGCAAAGACTCAATAAGAGCATATGCCGATACCGTGCGGCGGTATCGGCTTTTATATTTAATCTATCGAAAGGTTTTTACAATGAAAAAGACACTGTTTCTAACGGGGCTCAGAGACGGGATCCCTATCGCGGCGGGGTATTTCGCGGTTTCGTTCTCATTCGGCATAGCGGCAGTTGCAGCAGGACTCGCGCCGTTCGAGGCGCTGCTCATATCTATGACTAACCTTACATCGGCGGGTCAATTCGCAGCGATAGGCATAATAGCAGGCGGCGGCTCGTATATTGAAATGGCGATGACGCAGTTTGTCATAAATCTGCGCTATGCGCTCATGAGTCTGTCTCTGTCACAAAAGCTCGACAGATCATTTTCGCGGCTTCACTCACTTATCCTCGGGCATTCCGTAACGGACGAGATATTTGCTGTGGCTATGAGCCGTTCCGGAAGACTTCGGCCGATATATTTTCTCGGTCTCGCGGCTCTGCCTTACATAGGCTGGTCCGGCGGCACGGCGGCAGGCGCGTTTTTGGGCGCGCTGATGCCCGAAACACTGACCGCTGCGCTCTCTGTCTCACTATACGGAATGTTTATAGCAATAATAGTTCCAGCGGCAAAGAAAGAACGCCCTGTGCTGATAGTAACTCTTATATCCATCGCGGCAAGCTTTGCGATATACTATATTCCGGCACTCGATTTCATAAGCAGCGGCTTTTCGATAATAATATGCGCCGTTATCGCATCGGCAATAGGCGCGCTGCTTTTTCCCGCCGATGAGGAGGGGAAAGTATGAACGGAAGCTTTATAATATATCTCTTGGTAATGTTCGCGGTAACGTATCTTATACGTGTGCTCCCGCTTACGATAATACGCGGACGGATAAAAAACAGGTATATACGTTCATTTTTGGCATATATACCTTATACCGTGCTCGGCGCAATGACGTTCCCGGCGATCTTCTACGCCGTTGACAACATCGCCGCAGCCGCAGCAGGAGCCGCCGCGGCGCTGGCTGCCGCATTTTTCGGACGCGGTCTCTGTACCGTTGCGGCATGCGCAAGCGCAGCGGTCTACATAGTAATGATCATAATGGGAGGATGACTATGGCAAAACGATACGCATTCGTAAAAGAAAAGCAATGCGCGGCATGCGGCGCATGTGAGAATGCGTGCCCACGCGGCGCGATAGCGGTATACCGCGGCTGCTTTGCGGCAGTTGATGTTTCCCTGTGTGTTGGATGCGGGCTATGTGAAAAGGTATGCCCCGCCAACGCCGTACTGATACGCGACCGCAAAGACGAACAACTCGGCATGGAATGCAGTCTTGAGGACAAGACGAATGGCGCCTGCCCGATGTGCAGCGCACTGGCAACAAACGTGCCGTATACACCGTCAATACCGCTGCCTTCGAGGAGGAAAAAGCAATGAGAGCAAAGAAAAAACATTGGTACGATTATTTATGGATATGGTCGATCCTGTTTTTTGCACTGGGATTCTTCAATATCATGTTCGCATGGCTCGGCATGCTCGATTTTCTCATACCGCTTATAATAGCGATATTCGGAGGCAACAAGTGGTTCTGCAACCACCTATGCGGCAGAGGACAGCTGTTCGCTCTGCTCGGCAATAAACTGAGCCGCAAGAAACCAACACCGAATTGGCTTGCCTCGCGCACATTCCGGTACATATTTCTGACATTCTTTATGCTGATGTTTATAAATATCATATTTCAGACATATCTGGTAGCATCCGGCGGCAGCGGGCTCAGAGAGTCAATAAAACTGCTCTGGACGATACGCGTTCCATGGGGATGGACGTATTCACCCGGTATATTCCCCGATTGGGCGGCACAGTTCGCATTCGGCTTCTATGGACTTATGCTCACCTCGGCAATAATAGGCCTTGTTGTGATGGCTTTATATAAGCCGCGCTCGTGGTGCGCATTCTGTCCGATGGGCACAATGACACAATCGATATGCAAATTAAGGAACAGAAAACATAAATGATCATGAATCATACATTTCTCGATCACCCATATAAAACAAAGACGCACTCACATCGTGGAGGTTACAATGCTGCCGGCGGCTATGGGTATTATGCAGCAGTAGCAGCCGTCACATGCTCCGCTGAGGACGGAACTGGGCCATGCGGACTGAGGACGAAATTGAATTAAAGCAGTGTGCCGGCTCAATCTGACGGAGAAAAAATATTTTTCCCAACCTGACCGGCCCTGCTGCGTGTAATAATATGTACACAATGACAGACAAGACTCGCTGCACATAAAATGGCAGCGAATATGTTGACTTTACGAAAAATGTCTGCTATAATAGTATAGCCGATAACTGGTATTATATAAAGCTGTCCGAATGATAGCTTTTGATAATAAAAACTAAAAGGAGTTTTAATAATGCAACCTGACACACACAAGCCGCGAAAGCCGAAAAAATCCGCGGCAAAGACCATACCACAGATATTAAAAGACAATATCTGCACACTTTTCAACCTGCTCAACTTCATTATAGCGGTGGCATTGGCGCTTGTCGGCGCATGGTCGAACCTGCTGTTCTTCCTTATAATTGCGCTCAATACCGCAATAGGCATAGTACAGGAGATCAAGGCGAAAAGACTTATCGAAAAGCTTACGCTGCTCTCCACATCTGCGGTAACGATAATCAAGGACGGCAAAGAAGTGCAGATCATGCCGGACGACGCCGAAAAGGGCGATACGCTGCTTCTGCACAGCGGCGAGGTCATCTGCGCCGACAGCGTTATGCTTGACGGCTATGCCGAAGTCAATGAGGCGATACTCACAGGCGAATCCGAACCTGTTATAAAAAAGCCGGGCGACAAGCTGCTTTCGGGAAGTACGGTCATAGCCGGAAAATGCACGGCAAAGATCACCTCCTCAAACGAGGACAGCTATGCCAATAAGCTCGTTGAAGAGGTGAAGAAGGCTAAATCGGCAAAATCCGAGCTTATGCGCTCGATGCGTAAAGTCACGAAGTTCACCGGCTTCATAATAATCCCGGTAGGTATCATAATGTTCATACAGGCGCTTCTCATACGCGATAATGTGATGTATGATTCTGTCGTATCCACCTCAGCAGCGCTGCTGGGAATGCTCCCGAAGGGACTTGTACTGCTCATAACCATAGGTCTTGCGGCAGGTGTAATAAAGCTTTCAAAGAAGAACATCCTCGTACAGGATCTGTTCTCACTTGAGAACCTCGCGCACTGTGATATGATATGTCTTGACAAAACGGGCACGATAACCGAAGGTAAGATGGCAGTCGAAAAGATAGTGCCGATAGACGGCGGTGACACAGAGCTCGTGACAAAGCTCATGAGTACATACGTGCACCATACGACCGATAATAACTCTACCTTCTATGCGCTGAAGGATCGCTTCGAGGGCGGCAAAAGCTTTGAGTCAAGCTCGACAATTCCGTTCTCCTCCGACAGAAAGTGGAGCGCGGTGGTTCTTGCCGACGGAAGAACAATGGTCATGGGAGCATATGAAAAGCTCGGCAGAGGCGAGATGCCTAAGGCGCTGAGAGCGGAGGCGGAAAGCGGAAAACGAGTGCTAGTTGTGGGCCTTGCGGACGAAATATCCTCCAACTCGGTCGATCCTGCAAAAGTAAAGCTCCTTGCGGCGGTAATACTCACCGATCCCATACGCAAAAATGCCCAGGAGACGATACAATACTTCTACAAACAGGGTGTTGACGTAAAGGTCATATCAGGTGACGATCCCACCACCGTTGCCGCAGTGGCAAAAAGAGCAGGGATAAAGAACGCTCATATGGCTGTCGATATGACGAAGATAAGAGATGACGAGATAGAAGAGGCGGCGCAAAAATATACCGTATTCGGCAGAGTTACTCCGAACCAGAAAAAGCTGTTGGTATCCGCGATGCAGAAAGCGGGCCGCAACGTAGCAATGACCGGCGACGGCGTAAACGATCTGCTCGCAATGAAGCAGGCAAACTGCTCAATAGCTGTCGGACAGGGCAGCGACGCAGCAAGACAGACAGCGCAGCTGGTGCTTCTTGACTCCGACTTCTCTGTTTTGAGAAACGTAATTGCCGAAGGACGAAGAGTTATAAACAATCTCACCAAATCGGCAGGCGTGTTCTTCATAAAGACAATATATTCAGTGCTCATAAGTATTCTCTGCATCATCCTGAACACGGAATTCCCGTTCATACCGCTGCAGATAACGCTTATAGACGCTGTAATAGAGGGCTTCCCTGCATTCTTCATGTCGTTCCAGCAGAACGACAAGCAGGTGCACGGCACATTCCTAAGCAACGCCCTGCGGTCTGCGATGCCTAACGCTCTCGCGATACTCGTAAGCTACATAGTTCTGTATGTGCTAAGCTTCCGGATGAATATATCCGACTCGCAGGTATCGCTCATAATCTACCTCACGGTAGGCGCGGTAAGCCTGTTAGGAGTTGTAAAGGCAAGCCTTCCGTTCAACCTGTTCAGGTTCGCGCTCGCAGTGATATCTATCGTAGGCTTCACAGCGGCGATACTGCTGTTTGCATCGTTCCTGGAGCTCCCCGCCCCGGAGCCGCAGAACGTGCCGGTAATGGCAGGCATAATAATACTCGGTCTCGTTGTAACACTCATCCTCGATATACCGAGGATGGTAAAGGCGATTAAAAACAGATAATGATATGAATATAATAACGGCGCGAAAAATATTCGCGCCGTTATTACATTGTTTACGGAATATGTTTACGCAGCTCTTGCCTTAGTTTAGGCAAGTCATCTTTTATCGTATCCCATACAATCTGCATATCCACACCGGAATAACCATGTACTATCCTATTTCTCATGCCATACAACAGTTTCCACGGTATTGTTGATATCTCATCCTTTGCTTCATCTGTAAGCGATGTTTTAGTCAATTCCCCTGTTTGCATCAAATTAAATACACACGCCTCTGCACGCATCGAACTATTTGGGAAATCCGCTGTCCACAAGAATATCAATATCATAATATATATAATCAACACCTCACCGCACGCCGTTGAGACCGAGCAAATTGTTCATCTTGCTTGAATGTGCGTGGCATATAGCGAGCGCGAGTGCGTCGGCGGCATCGTCCGGCTTAGGGATCACATTCAATCCCAGAAGCGTCTTTACCATCTGCTGTATCTGCCCCTTCTGCGCCCTGCCGTAGCCGGTCACGCTCTGCTTCACCTGCAAAGGGGTGTATTCGTACACCGGCACATTTGCGTTCTTTACAGCCACAAGTATGACTCCCCTCGCCTGTGCCACGTTTATCGCCGTTTTCTGATTGGAGTTAAAGAACAGCTCCTCAACAGCCACCGCGTCAGGCTTGTATTTTTCAAGATAAAGCGTAAGCTCGTCATAGATCTTCTTTAATCTGTCCACCGTGGACATCCCTGCAGGTGTCGTTATTGCTCCGTATTCGAGCGTCCTGAATCTGTTTCCTATATAATCGACCGCGCCTATACCGACTATCGCATAGCCCGGGTCTATCCCTATGATCCTCAATCTGTTCATCCTTCCAATATACAGTCGTTTGCCTCTTGACAACCGCCGCTCTTTGCTTTTTATCCGGGGTGATCGTCACCCTAACAGCTCTATGGCTGTTGTGATAATTATATCATAACAGCCTCTCAAAATCAAGAGCATTGTCCCGCTAATGCATAATCATTCATTATTTTGCATAATAATTCATTGATATATCTGCATATTTATATAAAATTAACTATTGAATATTCCGTGAAAATATTGTATAATAGGTGTATACTAAAAAACAGGTACGGTAAGACCGTTCCGGTATTTTGAAAGGAATGAATTATTTTGGCTAAGGATAAGGTTGTATTGGCATATTCCGGCGGACTTGATACTTCTATCATAATCCACTGGCTTAAGGAGACATATGACTATGACGTTGTATGCGTATGCGGAGACGTAGGTCAGGGCAAGGAGACAGACGGTCTCGAGGAGAGAGCAAAGCGCACAGGCGCGCTCAAGTGCTATATAGTTGATCTACGTGACGATTACGTTAAGGATTACATATTTCCGACACTCAAGGCGGGCGCGGTATACGAGGGCAAGTATCTTCTCGGCACATCGCACGCTCGTCCGATAATCGCAAAGGCGCTCGTTGATATCGCTCACAAGGAAGGCGCGGTAGCTATCTGCCACGGCGCAACAGGCAAGGGAAACGATCAGGTTCGTTTCGAGCTTTCAATAAAGGCTCTCGATCCGTCGCTTAAGATAATCGCTCCGTGGAGAGAGTGGGATATAAAGTCGCGTGAGGACGCTGTGGATTACGCGGAGAAGAACCACATAGAGTGCCCTGTAACAAAGAAGGACCTCTATTCGCGTGACAGAAACATCTGGCATATCAGCCATGAGGGTATGGATCTTGAGGATCCATGGAACGAGCCGCAGTATGACTCGCTCTTAAAGCTCGGCGTATCTCCGGAAAAGGCTCCGGATGAAGCTGAATATGTGACCATCGGCTTTGAAGCCGGTATACCGGTATCGGTAAACGGCGAGAAAATGGATCCGAGACCGCTCGTTGAAAAGCTCAACGAACTCGGCGGCAAGCACGGAGTAGGTATCGCGGACATCGTTGAGGACAGACTTGTAGGAATGAAGTCGAGAGGCGTATACGAGACACCGGGCGGCACGATACTTTACACCGCTATACAGGAGCTCGAATACCTCTGCCTCGACCGTGATACGCAGTCGTTCAAGCGCCAGAGCGCCATAAAGTTTTCGGAGCTCGTTTACGACGGAAAGTGGTTCACACCGTTGCGTGAATCGATGTCGGCAATGTTCGACGAGATGGAGAAGTACGTTACCGGTGAAGTTCGCCTCAAGCTCTACAAGGGCAACTGCACCCCGGCAGGCGCTAAGTCACCGTACTCGCTCTACAACGAGGAGATCGCATCCTTCGGCGACAGCCATGAGCTTTATAGCCACAAGGACAGCGCAGGCTTCATAAACCTGTTCGGACTCCCGCTCAAGGTCCGCGCTATGATGAAGGAAAGAAACGGCATCAAGGATTGATAAAAAACACCCCCGCCAAAGCTCTGCTTTGCCGGGGGCATTTTTTATTCATCACTCGTCAATTTTCGATCTGTCTCGTAAGCATCAGCGCCGCCTGTGCTCTTGTTACATTTTCACGCGGCATCAGCTCAGTATCCGTCACGCCGCTCATGATACCGCTCTCTACCGCCGCACCTACAGCCTCAACGGCATAATCCGCAATATCACCAGCATCAGTGAATCCGTCAAGCTCAGCGGTCTCCACCGTCTCCGGGGCCTCGTATCTCAAAAGCATAACCGCAAGATCCTGCCTTGTTACCGGCGCGTCGGGCGCAAATGCCGTTTCTGTTATGCCGTTCACTATCCCGTTTTCCACAGCCCATACGAGCGCGTCCTCATACCATGCGCCGTCCGGCACGTCGGCAAATGCCGCCGTTCCGCTCACCTCAGGCTCGCCTGCCATGCGGTAGAGCGTCGACACGAGCATTGCTCTTGAGAATGTTCCGTCCGGAACAAACTCCGTCTCACTGACACCGTTCATCAGACCGTTTTCGAACGCGCTGCGCACTCCGTCATAATACCATGCTGTGACAGGCACATCATTAAACTGCTGCGGAAGCTCCACAGGCTCGATAACCACATGCGCATCCTCCTGCGGCATACCGAACGCCACCGCAACCTCCGTATCACTTCCCGAATACTCGATATCACGGTTGATGTCAAGTCTCTCGCCGTTTACTGTCACCGTTGCATCCTTAAGCGTGTAGCCCTCGTCTGCATGTACATTTATCGTCACAAGATCAGAGAATGCAGCCGTGCTGTTTTCAGTATCATAGGTGCAGTTTACACCTTCAATGCTGACATTGTGCTGCGTATCCTTCTGCGTGAATTGCGCGTCAGCATCGGCGGGAGTGAAGAACAGGTCTACCCAGCCGATCCAATCCTGCGCCGTGCTCGTTCCGTATTTTGCCGCGCGCCCCATGCTCAGATACTTTGTGTCCTCATTTGTGTCCATATCCTCCCTGCCAAGATAATATCTGTAATAGATATATGCCAAGCCCGCAACATTATCTATATTCCCGACAGAGCTGTACTGCTTGTTTATCTCGCTGTATATCTGACCATCCGTTTCGTATATCGGTATCCATTCGATCTCGTATCCCTCGTTGTACTTAAAGCAGAGATTTACTGTCTTCATTATTCTTTCGTCAAGATAATCCCATATATACACAGCGTCATCAGCCGTTGAAACGGCGCCGGTCTCGTTATCCACCTTTGTGCCCTGCAGCCATGTCATCATCGCAAATATCGATGACGCTGCAACGTCACAGTATGAGTGTCCCTGATCGCGCCCCATTTCGGCAAGCTGAAGATTGGGCTCGGTCGGCTCACCCGTTTCGGCATTGAAAGTGACCTCACGGAACAAATATTTTATCGCTCCCGAGCGGTTCAGGTTGCATGAAGAATGATCGCAGCCCTCTATGTCGCAGTATTCCGGGTTTGTCGTTCCCCGGAGCACTCCGGTGTTGTAGATCGTTTCGTCATTGTTGTATATGCCGACAGCTGTCTGCGCCATCACGCACATAAGATGCTGATTCATCCAGTGACTGTATCTGTCCCACTTTGAACGCGTAAGCTCAATAAAATTCTGCATATATCCCTCATATTCATCATCCCATGCAAGACTTTCATCCTGTACAGAGGAATACTTCAGCATTTCCGCCGCAGCGCAGAGCTTATATGCGATAAGCGAATAGCCTATCTGCTCATCATATACAAGCCCCAGTGATCTCATACTTCCGAATGCCTCTATTATATCGAGCGCGTTCTGTCTGAACTGTCCGTTGCCGGTTATAAGATACATGGCAGCCTGATAAAACGCCGTGTCGGCATCCTTCCGTGTATAGTTCATGATATTTTTCTCAGGACTGTCTGCATATATTCCATCGCCGATCTCCATATATACATCCTCTGTCTTGTCTATATACACCAGCGGGTCCAAAGACGCCTCGTTCGTCTTTATCATGCTTTGATAATTTTCGTACCACGGATCTTCGCCTGCTCGCACCTTCGAGACCATTGTGTCAAGCATGGTCTTGTTCAGCAGCACTCCCGGATGCTCAAACTCCGTCTCGCCCGATGTGATAGTTTCAGTACGGATCTCCGGTATATAATCCGTCATGATCTCCTCCGCCTCAGCCGAAGGCTCACTGTATGTACTTTCATCAGCAGATACACCATCAAAGGTGCAGTAGCAGTATTTCTCGTCGCCTTCCCATGCGCCGTTGTCGTCATATTGATTCACCTCATAATACCCGGCAAGCTCTATACCGAAGGTATCCTCTTCGCTGCTTTCAACATATTCCGCAACAGCATCCGTTATGTCTATCTTCTGTTCCTCTGTCCCGTTTCCGTTCAGAGTGAACTCGATGTACTCCTCCGGTTTTGCGTTCACACCCGTCTCGCCATCGATCGATACTATCCTGTAATACGCCTTGTCATACTCTCTTTCGCCCGACTCGTTCTCTCCCCAAGCCTGACCCTTTTCACGTCTCAGATTCAGCTCAACCTTTGTGTACTCGCCCTCCGGCATCGTGAAGTTCAGATATGTGGTCCTTCCTCTGCCGACAACTATCGTTCCCGCAACATACATCCCGCTCTGGAACATACGTATCTTATCGCAGGCAATATCAGCACGGGTCTCCTCCGCCGAAACTATCGGCATAACTAACGCGGCCGTCACAGCTGCCATGATGAGCGATACAGTCCTTTTTAATGATCTCATGGTATTCACTCCTTGTTTTTATTTCATATCGCTCTCCCATTATATCAAAATCCTTATAGGGTTTCAACATAGTTTTTATAAGGATTTGTTTGATTTTTATCACTACTTGTTAAATCGTAAAAATTATGATAAAATAATATAGATCAAAAAAATGAAACAAGGTGACCTAAATGAACAAAAATACAAAACCGATAAGACTCAATCCCGAATGTGTGAGCTGTCTTATAAAAAAGCAGATAGATAATTATCCGCACTGGATAACAGCGGACAAGCGTATGGACTACATGCAAAGTCTGCTGCGCACAGTATCCGATGCACCCAAGACTATGAGTGCACCGGAAATAATGGACAGTATCTATAAGCTGCGCCGGAAATGCTTCGGTCCGCTCAAGGATTATACCAAAATAAAACACTACTTCAACGAACTTATGCTGGATATTCTGCCAAAGCTGTCTTTGGAGCTTGAACTCTCCGCAGAGCCGCTAATTGATGCGGTACGCTATGCTATGACCGGCAATTTTATCGATTTTGCCGCCATGGACAAAGTTGACGAGGGCAAGCTCGCCGGTTTTCTCACTGACGCTAAGAACATACCGATAGACGAACAGGAATATACAGCGCTTAAAAACGACATCGCAAATGGAAAACGCCTCGTGTACCTCACCGACAACTGCGGCGAGATTGTGCTTGATAAACTGCTTATATCCGTTATACGCAAAATCAATCCGGAGCTTGATATAACAATCATCGTCAGAGGACATGATGTCGTAAACGATGCAACACTTGAAGATGCAGAGCAGATCGGACTTACGGACGAGCTTACCGTTATCGGAAACGGAAGTACAGTCGCGGGAACGTGTCTTGACCTTATCTCAACCGAGGCAAAAGCCGCAATAGAGAGCGCGGACATCATCATATCCAAGGGACAGGGCAATTTTGAGACACTGCACAAGTGCGGGCTAAACGTATACTACATATTCATGTGCAAATGTGATATGTTCGCAAGGCGGTTCAATGTACCGCTCTACCGCGGTATCCTGATAAACGACAGTTCCGTCCGCAGGCTGCTCAGCTGAGCAGCCGCAGACGCAATTCCGGCATCATTTCCTTAACAGCCACTCCAATGCGTTCACACGCCTTATTCCTTCATAATCCGCAAATTTTTGTCTAAAAGCTATTGACAATCGGTTATTGTTGTAATATAATATTACTCGTAAAACAGCGGTTGTCCGCTGCATAATTTTCAAAGGCATTGACGAAGACAGTAGCTCCGCGCAAAAGCGCAAAGCGAGCCGGTGACGGTGTGAGACCGGCGGCAAGTAGCGCGGATCGAATATCACTTCTGAGCCGCGAGGCTGAACGCGTATGCCATTAAGCCGAGCCGGGATCTCCGCCGTTACGGGAGCGCATATGAAGGTATGCTGATTTAACGAGTGGTATAAACAGAGGATATAAGCCCCTGTCTTGTTGATCAAGGCGGGGGCTTTTCGGTTTTTCGGCAGCCTTACGGGCGTCACACTGCCCAAAGACCGCGGGTCCACCGCGATCGCTTAATCTATATCAATAAAGAGGAGAGAACGAAAATGAGTACGTACAGCAAGGTCGATACCAATCTCAATTTCGTTGACCGCGAAAAGAAGATCGAACAGTTCTGGAAGGACCATCAAATATTCCAAAAGAGCATCGATACCCGCGGCGACGGCAAAGTCTACACATTTTATGACGGACCTCCTACGGCTAACGGAAAGCCGCATATAGGTCACGTTCTTACACGAGTTATAAAGGACATGATCCCGCGTTACCGCACAATGAAAGGCTACAAGGTAACAAGAAAAGCAGGCTGGGACACACACGGACTTCCCGTCGAGCTTGAAGTGGAGAAAAAACTCGGCATAAACGGTAAGGAACAGATAGAAGGCTACGGGATCGAACCGTTTATAAAGGAATGTAAGGAAAGTGTATGGAAATACAAGGGCATGTGGGAGGACTTCTCCTCTACGGTCGGTTTCTGGGCTGACATGGATGATCCTTACGTGACCTACGACAACAACTATATAGAATCAGAGTGGTGGGCACTCAAAAAGATATGGGAAAAGGGGCTCCTGTACAAGGGACATAAGATAGTTCCATACTGCCCGCGATGCGGCACACCGCTTTCGTCACACGAGGTAGCACAGGGATATAAGGATGTAAAGGAACGCTCCGCAACAGCAAAATTTGCCGTAAAGGGCGAGGTGAACACATATTTTCTAGCATGGACGACAACACCCTGGACGCTTCCTTCAAACGTTGCGCTCTGTGTGAATCCTGATGAAACATACGTTAAAATAAAAGCGGGAGATGAGTATTTCATACTTGCAAAGGCGCTCGTTGAGAGCAACTTCCCCGAAACAGAGACAGAGATCATCGAAGAATACACCGGAAAGGACCTTGAATATAAGGAATACGTTGGTCTCTTCCCGCAGGAGGACCTGCCGAAAAAGGGCTATTATGTTACATGTGACAACTACGTAACACTCACAGACGGTACCGGTATCGTCCATATCGCGCCGGCATTCGGTGAGGACGACTCAAAGGTCGGAAGGAATTACGATCTGCCATTCCTGCAGCTCGTTGACGGCAAGGGCTGTCTCACAAAGGACACGAAATGGGAAGGTGTTTTCTGCAAGGATGCCGACAAGCTGATTTTGAAGGATCTCGAGGAGCGCGGACTTCTCTTTAACGCTCCGAAGTTCGAGCACAGCTATCCGTTCTGCTGGAGATGCGACACGCCGCTTATCTACTATGCGCGCGACACATGGTTCATAAAGATGACTGCGGTAAAGGACGATCTTATAAGAAACAACAAGACAATAAACTGGATCCCCAAGACCATAGGCGAGGGACGCTTCGGCTCATGGCTCGAAAACGTTCAGGACTGGGGCATCAGCCGTAACCGTTACTGGGGAACACCCTTGAACGTTTGGGAATGTTCATGCGGCAAGAGACACGTTGTAGGCTCTATAGCGGAGCTTAAGGAAATGTCGGACAACTGCCCGGACGATATAGAGCTGCACCGCCCGTTCGTGGATGAAGTGACGATAAAATGTCCGGACTGCGGCGGCGAGATGCACAGAGTTCCGGAAGTCATAGACTGCTGGTTCGACTCGGGCGCTATGCCGTTTGCTCAATGGCACTATCCGTTTGAAAACGAGAAGACATTCGAGGAAAACTTCCCCGCAGATTTCATAAGCGAGGCTGTCGATCAGACTAGAGGCTGGTTCTACTCACTGCTTGCGGAATCGACGATACTCTTCAACAAAGCCCCGTATAAGAATGTTATAGTTCTCGGTCTTGTACAGGACGAAAACGGGCAGAAGATGTCAAAATCAAAGGGCAACGCAGTAGACCCGTTCGAAGCGCTCAAAAAGCACGGAGCAGACGCTATAAGATGGTACTTCTATTCCAACTCCGCGCCGTGGCTGCCGAACCGCTTCCACGACAAGGCAGTAACAGAGGGGCAGCGCAAGTTCATGGGAACACTCTGGAACACATACGCATTCTTCGTGCTCTACGCAAACATCGACAGCTTTGACGCAACAAAGTACAAGCTTGAATATGACAAGCTTTCGGTAATGGACAAATGGCTGCTCTCAAGGATCAACTCAGTTGTGAAGCAGGTGGACGAAAATCTTGCAAACTACAAGATAACAGAAACGACAAAGGTGCTTGACAAGTTCGTTGACGACATGTCGAACTGGTATGTGCGTCTTTCGCGCCAGAGATTCTGGGTAAAGGACATGACTCAGGACAAGATAAACGCGTATATGACACTTTATACCGCGCTTGTAACGCTCGCAAAGGCGGCAGCGCCGATGATACCGTTCATGACCGAGGATATATACCAGAACCTCGTCCGCTCGATAGACAAGGACGCTCCCGAAAGCATACACCTCTGCGGCTTCCCGGAAGTCCATGAGGAGTATATCGACAAAGAGCTTGAGACTGCTATGGGAGAAGTTCTCGATATAGTTGTGCTCGGCAGAGCGTGCAGAAACGCTTCCGGCATGAAGAGCCGTCAGCCTCTTTCGGCGATATATGTAAAGGGCGAGAATGAGCTTGAGGACTATTATAAAGACATTATAAAGACAGAGCTCAACGTAAAGGACGTGGAATTTGTCGATGATGTGTCAAAGTTCGCATCATACAGCTTCAAGCCGCAGCTCAGGACTCTCGGCAGACGCTTCGGCAAGAATATAAACGAAGTTCGCGAAAAGCTTGCAAATATAGACGGCGCAGCCGCAATGGCAGACATAAACTCAAAAGGGTATATAGAGCTTGAGATCGCGGGAGTCACAGAGCAGATAGCCGAGGAAGATCTTCTCATAGAGGCAGCCAAGTCAGACGAATACGTAACAGATCAGGAAGGTTCCGTAACGGTCGTGCTCTGTATAAAGCTTAACGACGAGCTTATCGAGGAGGGCTTCGTGAGAGAGCTAGTATCAAAGCTTCAGACGATGAGAAAAGATTCCGGTTTTGAGGTAATGGATCACATAAAGGTATACGAATCGGGCAACGACAGGATCCGAGGCATACTTGAGCGCAACGGTGATTATATAAAGACCCAGGTGCTCGCCGACGAGATCGTATTCGATGCCGCATGCGGCAGCTCAAAGGAATGGAACATCAACGGCGAAAACGTATCGTTGGGCGTGGAGAAAGTATAATCTCTCAATATTGCTAAAAAATAAACGATTATTTTGTGCATTATTTAGAATTTTACGAAAACCACTTGTAAGTTTGGCGAATTTGAGGTAAAATAGTATCAGATGGCAAAGTCCGCTCATAAGGCGGACTTTGCACCGCGCCGTGCACGGTGCGGCGCGCCGGTTTTTCCGGCGTACGATTCTGTAAAAATATATATATTTTTAGGAGGAAAACATAATGGCAGTAAAAGTTGCTATCAACGGTTTCGGACGTATCGGACGTCTTGCGTTCAGACAGATGTTCGGCGCAGAGGGTTATGAAGTTGTTGCTATTAACGACCTCACAAGCCCGAAGATGCTCGCTCATCTTTTAAAGTATGACTCATCACAGGGTAAGTACGAGCATGCAGACGAGGTTTCATCGACAGATGATTCGATCATCGTTTGCGGCAAGGAGATCAAGATCTATGCATTCCCGGATGCAAACAATTGCCCGTGGGGCGACCTTGATGTTGACGTTGTACTTGAGTGCTCAGGCTTCTACACATCAAAGGAGAAGGCTCAGGCTCACATCAACGCAGGCGCTAAGAAGGTAGTTATCTCGGCTCCGGCTGGAAACGACCTTCCGACAGTAGTTTACAATGTAAACCACACAACGCTTACGCCCGATGACAAGATCATCTCGGCTGCTTCATGTACAACAAACTGTCTGGCTCCGATGGCTGACGCGCTTAACAAGTACGCTCCCATCCAGTCAGGTATCATGTGCACGATCCACGCATATACAGGCGATCAGATGACTCTTGACGGTCCTCAGAGAAAGGGCGACCTCAGAAGATCAAGAGCAGCTGCTGTTAACATCGTTCCTAACTCGACAGGTGCTGCAAAGGCTATCGGTCTTGTTATTCCCGAGCTCAACGGTAAGCTCATCGGTTCAGCTCAGAGAGTTCCGACTCCGACAGGTTCAACAACTATCCTTACAGCTGTTGTTAAGGGCGACAATGTTACAAAGGAAGGCATCAATGCCGCTATGAAGGCTGCTGCTAACGAGTCATTCGGTTACAATGAGGACGAGATCGTTTCATCAGATATCGTTGGTATGAGATACGGTTCACTCTTCGATGCTACTCAGACAATGGTTATGGAGATCGGCGACGGTCTTTATGAGGTTCAGGTAGTTTCGTGGTACGACAACGAGAATTCATACACATCGCAGATGGTAAGAACGATCAAGTACTTCTCAGAGCTTGGCTAATTTTTAACAGAATCAAAATGACGGACCGCTTAAGCGGTCCGTTTTTTTGAATATATAATACATGCACGATTTTTGAATGAGTGAATTTCTATGAACATAAAGCTGCAATACGCGCAAGGCACCCCTGGAAGTGGATCAGACTCGGACGTTTTTATATTATGAAATGTGAGGTGCCATATTCGTTACATACGTACAAAATAGCCCACCAAATATAAATACAGCGAAACAACGCAGCACACGATCATTGCGCACCAATACAATATTATTTTGATCTCCGACGCAGGCGACTTCTTTTGCTTAAGCTCTCCGACCAGCTCAAGCACATGCGTTGCTGCAAGAGCCAGATCCACCAATAACAATACCATAACGATTAACGATGCGGCAATGTATATGTCGATCCTGTATTTTACCAGAACAACTGTAAAAATATAAAATGCATGCCTATAATACTCAGAAAGCGGGCCTGGCGGTAAGAATAAAACAGCAAAGCATCCCAGAAACAGAAAAAACATATGTAAGCACATCACTATGATTCTTTTTTTCATGACACTCCCTCTTTATCATCCTCATCATATCTTCCCCACCTAAACAGCTCCTTAAATTCCTCATAACAAGCAGGGCATATCCAGTACGTGTATTTTGTATCGGTCGTACAATATCCCTCATGCCGTGTGCCGGGAAGATACGAAAGTTTTTCCGAGCAAAATATGCAGTGCTCATGATCTCCCATCTCACTCGTGTACAGAACGCGCTTCACTTTTTTGCCGAACATGTAATCCAACTGTCCCATATTACGCCAATCATGTTCAAATTTTTTGTATTCTTCACTGTCCATGATCTTTTTCCATCGCCTGCTCTTCACGGCAGTGATCACAAGTGAAATGATCCCTCCCGCAATAAACGCGATGATCGATATCATATACAAAGAAACGATCCCAACGCCGTCGCCCGCAGACAGCTCGCCATGTATTATTCTTTCATAAACGAGATAGCTGCGCATAAGCTTATCTATTACGATCGTGAACACAATACAAACCACAGCAGAGCAGGCAAGTGTCGCCAAGCATCGGCTTGCCTTGTCAGCTGTTGCCGTGAGCACAACAATAGCGCACAGCAACACAGGCACTCCATAAAAGGCCACAGCTTCTATGTAATAATTTCCATTCAAACCATTTAAACAGAGAATGATCCCTATCTCTGTAACTATATCAAACACAACAGCGCCGATAACACCTTTTAATACACACCTCATCATATCGTCCTCCTATCGGTTTCAATCTCACTGAACAAATCCTTCTGTTACCATTCTATCATGACAAATACGGAAAGTCAATGACCATATTGAATAATACTGCCTACTTTCAGTGTGTATAAACTTCGCGATCATGAAATTATGAAAGGTGTATTTGCATATAATACCAAGCCTGGCAATTGGAGTGAATACACTGAAATAGTAAATTTTAATCCTGGATCGAAAATAACAATGGAAGAATGTGTCGTTGCTATAATGAGAATATATGATTTAACGGACAAATCATAAAAATGTAAAATATCGAACCAATGGGGCTGCAGCAAAACTCAAAGGATTTTGCTGCAGCCCCATTCCGTCTTATCTTATACCATACTCGGCGATATCATCAAGCTCATCTTCTATTCTCAACAGTCTGTTGTACTTTGCTACTCTGTCTGTTCTCGCCGGAGCTCCGGTCTTGATCTGCCCGGCATTCACGGCTACAGCTATATCGGCGATCGTAGTGTCCTCCGTCTCTCCGCTCCTGTGCGATACTACCGCGGTATATCCGGCATTATGCGCCATCTCTATCGCGTCGAGTGTCTCCGAAAGCGTGCCTATCTGATTTACCTTTATGAGGATAGAGTTAGCCGCGCCGCATTCGATGCCTCGCGCAAGTCTTTCCGGATTCGTAACAAACAGATCATCACCCACAAGCTGTACTCTGTCCCCCACTCTTTCCGTAAGCCGTGCAAAGCCCTCGTAATCGTTCTCACCGAGCGGATCCTCGATCGAGAATATGGGATAACGGTCTATGATGCCTTCCCAGAACTCTATAAGCTCATCTGTGGTCTTCTTTATACCTGACTTCGGCAGAAGATATGTGCCGTCCTCCTGCGCCCATTCAGACGAGGCGGCATCGATCGCGATCTTAAAATCATCACCGGGCATATATCCCGCCTTATCTATCGCCTCAACAATAAGCGCGAGCGCCTCTTCATCCGTTCCCAGATTCGGCGCAAAGCCGCCCTCATCGCCGACCGCTGTGGGCTGTCCCTTTTCCTGCAGGATGCTCTTCAGAGCAAAATAAACCTCTGAGCATTGACGCAGACATTCCGAAAAGCTTTCTGCTCCGACCGGCATTATCATAAACTCCTGTATGTCCACATTATTGTTCGCATGAGCTCCTCCGTTTAAAATATTCATCATCGGCACAGGCATAACATGCGCATTGGCGCCGCCTATATAGCGATAGAGCGGCAGTCCGAGAGCGTTCGCTGCGGCTCTCGCACACGCCAAAGACGTTCCCAGAACGGCGTTGGCCCCAAGCTTTTTAAGGTTTGCAGTACCGTCAAGCTCCTTTAACGTCCTGTCAATAAGTCTCTGATCAAGCACATTCATACCCACAAGCTCATCTGAGATCGTCTCATTCACATTATTTACCGCCTTTAAAACACCCTTTCCGTTATAGCGTTTTTTATCACCGTCCCGCAGCTCATATGCCTCATATTCGCCGGTCGACGCTCCCGATGGCACTATAGCCCTGCCGACACCCTCTGTCGTTGTTACCTCGACCTCTATTGTCGGATTCGAGCGCGAATCCAATACCTCTCTGGCATGGACATCAGTGATCTCAATGTAGAATTTCATAATTAAAAGCTCCTCTCATTATTTTCTTCGGAGATATCCGCATCTTTATTTTTAACATATCAGGCATTTTTATACTCCGAAACAAAGGTTACGCTCTGATTAAGTTTTACCTTCCTTTGGTTAGCTACATCTAACCATCTGAGAAAATTATATCATATAACCCTCACTCTGTCAAGAGGAAAATCCGTAAACATATTTGCGCAAATCCGATTATGTTGAAAATTTTTCCTGTAATACGCCGTCACAAAACGAGCATAATAATAATGCGCCGGGGAGCAGAGGCTCGGCGGCGCAAATCCATTTCTATTGTTCGGGAGGAAACTCAAATGAGCTGCAGTTGTAATCCAAATAAGAGCATAAAGTGCACAGTGACACAGTGCAAGAATCATTGCAAGGATGAAGATTATTGCTCTTTGTCAAGCATCATGGTAGGAACGCACGAATCCAATCCGACTATGATAGAGTGCACAGACTGTACTTCGTTCCAGCTTAAGTAATTAACGCAGAACGGACAGGAACGAATCAGGGCGGCATCGCAGCCGCCCATACATAAAAAGCGACCGCGAAATACCACAGGCACTTCGTGATCGCTTTGTTTTTATCTTATCTCTGTACGCGGCCCGAACCGTCTCCGCCTGCGAGAGTTTCAACCTCTTCTCTTGTAACAAGGTTGAAATCGCCGGGGATGGTATGCTTGAGTGCCGATGCTGCAACACCGAATTCAAGCGCTTCCTTGAAGTTCTTGCCGTCAACGAAACCGCAGATAGTTCCGCCTGCGAAGCTGTCTCCGCCGCCTACACGGTCAACGATCGGATGGATCCTGTACTCTCTTGAATGATAGAACTCATCATCAGCGCTTGAGTAGATGCATGCCGACCAGCCGTTATCCGAAGCAGACTTTGAAACTCTGAGCGACGAGATAACATACTTGAAGCCGAACTTTGCAACCATCTGCTTGAATATGCTCTCATAACCCGCAAGATTGAGCTCACCGCTTGTAACGTCGGTATTTTCAGGCTTAAAGCCGAGAACCTTGTCAGCGTCCTCCTCGTTGCCTATGCAAACGTCAACATACTGCATAAGGTTTGACATTACCTTCTGCGCCTTCTCCGATGACCAAAGCTTCTTTCTGAAGTTAAGGTCGCACGAAACGGTAACACCGTGAGCCTTTGCCGCCTTACATGCAAGCTCTGTAAGCTCTGCAGCAGCGTCCGATACAGCCGGAGTTATACCCGTGAAGTGGAACCAGTCAGCGCCCTCAAAGATCTTGTCGAAATCGAAGTCATCAGCAGTTGCAGTAGCAATCGACGAATTTGCACGGTCATATGTAACGTTTGACGGACGCATAGAAGCGCCGGTCTCAAGGAAGTATATACCGAGCCTGTCGCCGCCTTTTGCGATGTTCTTTGTCTCTACGCCATATTTGCGAAGAGCCGCTATAGCACACTCACCAATCGGATTGGCAGGGACCTTTGTAACGAACTCTGCCTCGTGACCATAGTTTGCGAGCGATACCGCAACATTGGCCTCTCCGCCGCCGTAGTTTATATCGAACTGCGTAGCCTGAATGTACTTCTGATTTCCGGGTGTGGACAGTCTGAGCATGATCTCACCCATAGTAACAACTTTTGCCATAATGAATTAATATTCCCCTTTCGTTTTTGCGGGACGCTTTACGGGCGCCGCCGCGCGTTAGATCTGATTATTTCGCGAGCTCTGCACGCGCTGCCTTGATGTTCTCAACAAACTTCTTTGCAGTCTCGGTTATTGCCGCATAGTCGCCGGTCTTTGCGCCCTTTGTGAGCGATGAACCTGCGCCTACCGCTACAACGCCTGCCTTTATCCAATCGGCTACATTGTCAACATCAACTCCGCCGGTCGGCATCATCTGAGCCTGCGGGAGCGGTCCCTTGATATCCTTTATGATCTTCGGTCCGTAAAGGTCTGCCGGGAAGATCTTAACGATGTCGGCACCTGCTTCCATAGCAGTGATGACCTCTGTTATCGTAGCACATCCGGGCATATACGGAACTCTATATCTGTTACAGAGCTTTGCCGTCTCAGCATTAAACGCCGGTGAAACGATGAAATTAGCACCTGCCAAAATAGCCGCTCTTGCAGTCTCAGGATCAAGAACTGTACCCGCTCCGAGCATCATCTCGCCGTTCTTATACTTATCAGCCAGTGCCGCAATTACCTTATCAGCGCCGGGAACAGTGAAAGTGAGCTCTATGCCGGTGCATCCGCCCGCGAGACAAGCATCACAGATCTTTATTGCTTCGTCTGCACTGTTCGCGCGTACGACCGCAACGATACCACAGTCGGTAAGCTGTTTTAAAACTTGTTCCTTCTTTATCATTGGAAATTCCTCCTTGCATATTAAACTATTATTATTTTATCATATTTCGTGTGAATTTGCAAGTGATTGCAAATATTTTTCAACTATTTTTTTGCGGTTCTTTTTGGCAGTTTACTTTTTGCCGCCTATCTGAAGTCCCGTTATGTCCGCATCGAGATCATCAGGCACGTTTACCAGCCCGATAGACTTTGAATGAGCTATTATATCGCTGTTGTCGGCACTGTCTCCCGGATCGGAAATTACCCGTTCAAACCCGATCCTTGTCTCGTCTATATGTGCCGAAAGCGGTCCGTCACACTCTGTCATCGCCGACGCAAACATCTTCGCTATAAGCGTTCCGCCTATATCGTTCGTGTGTGTGTAATCACGTTCCTCACCCTTACAGCGGAAAAACTGCCATGACTTTACGGGTCCCGCAGTCTCCATATAGTCGGTAGTCATGCTCCACATATCTATAAATGCCGCGCCGCCGCGCTCGGCCGTCTCCTTTGCCGCATTACGGTAGCCTCCGAGCAGATTCTTCAAATGTCCGTCCGGCTCAAAGATTATACGGTTTATTGGCGAGCATACGATCGGCACCGCTCCCTTCGCCTTCGCAAGATCTATAAGCGCGCCAACGTTTTTCGAATACCCGCCCTCCGCCGAAAGCTCGGGCTTTTTCTGATCGTTGTGTCCGAACTCTATGACCATGAAGTCGCCGGGTTTGATCTTATCCTCAAAAGCCTTTAAATTTGCCTCCATGAACTCCGCCGTGCACGAGCCTGACTGCGCATGATTGGAAACAGCAACGGTATTCCTGGTGAGCATAGGAAAAGCCTGTCCCCAGCCGCAAAAGGTTTCCGACGGAATATACGGATATTCCGCAGGCTGATCGGTAACGGTCGAATCACCGCATATGTACACCGTAGGCACCTCAACCGGGGACGCCGCCGCTGTTGCGGTCACGCTGCCGTCACATACGACCTGTATCTTTATACCTTCAGCATCTCTGTATTTATCACCGTAAAAATTCCTGCCGCAGACATTAACGACAAAGGTAAATGATCTCGTCTCACCCGACTTTATATACTCGTCCCGCGCAGCAAAGCTCCTGTGCTGGGCAAATATACAAAAGGATGTATCCTCATGCGCTTTTATGTCTACCGTAACCTCGTAGTTTCCTTCGGGTGCCGCAAGCACTATCTCCAGCGGCTCCTCCATGTATGAGTTCATTTTATAAGCCCCTTTCTGAACGCCTCAACGAGCGCTCTAAGATCATTTATTCTCTTCTGTATCTTCTTCCCCGTATCGGTATTCTCCACAAGGAGTCTCGTAGGTGCCATATCGATAATATCGAGTGATGAATACATGTCGTCATCCGTAGCAACGGCATTTTTTACCGATTCAAACGCATCGTGCGCTGACAGGAGCAGTCCGTGCGAGTTGAAGATAAGCGTATACCCTGCAATACCGGTCTGCTTTTGATACGCTCTCGAAAGCCCTCCGTCTATTACAAGAAGCTTCCCGTCCGCCTTTACGGGACTCTCCCCCTTCTTTATCTTCACCGGCACATGACCGTTTATTATATGCGAGAATTTGTCGGGATCCACGCCGAATTCCTTCAGGATCTTTGCGCATACAGACTTCTTTTCTATGTATTTGTAATAAGGATCCTTTATCTCCTTCCACGCCTCTTCATCGGCTATGAAATAACGCTCGAAAGACGTCATTTTATTCTTACCGTATACGGGCGAGCCTACTCCACACCAGAGATACCACAGAAAGTCCTGACCATAGATCGTTTCCGGCTGTCCCGCCTTTCCGAAATATCCCACTCTTGCTATCTGCTCCGCGCGGTCAAGCAGCTTTTTTCCCTTTACACGCTCATGCGAGATCTCGTACTCAGCAAATTCTCCGTCCTCTGTCATCGGTATGCAGCCGTGATAAAGAAGATTATTATTGTATACGAGATACATACTGCCCTTTGCATATATGAACCGTATATGCTTCTGCAGCTTCTCCGAATGCATAAACGACAGCCGCAGTGAATGCATGAGCTCCGCCTCCTCGTCGGTGAGCTTATACGGATCCGCGGGGTCGATAGTCGGGAAGTTTTTGTCAAGCAGCTCGTATACCTTGCCGTCAATATTTATCGTACCCTTTTCATAGTCTATCTTGTCGAGCATCAAATGGTTCTCCATCATAAACTCGGGATGGTTCAGAATTATCTGCCCCTCAAGCTTGAAGCGGATTATCGATATCGCCTTATGCAGCTTTGCCCAGAACTCGACATCGTGCTGAGAAATATCGACCGCATTCGGATTTCTCGGTATAAAACAGGTACAGGGATCATTCGTATATGTCTCAAGCGCAAATACCGTCAGCGGACGCAGGCTTATACCGTAGCCATCCTCGATACAGTCAAAATTACAATACTTCGTCGAAATGGATATGACGTTCGCTATACACGCAAGCGAGCCCGCGGCGGCGCCCATCCATTCCACATCATGATTGCCCCACTGTATATCCACACTGTGATAATTCAGAAGCCTGTCAAGGATTATATCAGCTCTCGGTCCTCTGTCGAATATATCGCCTATGATGTGCAGTCTGCCGATAGCAAGATTTTGTATGAGATGAGCTATCTCGACTATAAACGCATCCGACTGTCCAAGATCGACTATCGAGCGTATACACTGGCTGTAGTAGCCCTCCTTGTCGGAGCCGAAGTCGGTATCGGCATGGAGCAGCTCGTCTATTATGTCTCCGAAGGTCTGCGGAAGCATCTCGCGTATATGCGCGCGCGTATACTTAGACGCGACGAGACGGCAGACTTCAATAAGCCTGTAAAGCGTTATCTTATACCAATCATCGATATTGTCGACCTTCATCTTGATTATATCGAGCTTTTGCTCGGGATAATATATGAGAGTGGACAGTGTGTCGCGCTCCTTTTCGGAGAGCGTGCGCGCAAAGATAATATCGATCTTATCCTTGATGACACCTGACGCGTTCCTTAAAATATGCAGGAACGACTCGTATTCCCCATGAATATCGCTCATGAAATGCTCGGTCAGCTTCGGCAGCTTCTTGTGCGACTCCAGTGAAATAATCTTCGCGCATGCGGACTGTATCGTCGGATACTGCTCAGCCAGAAGCTGAAGATACTCTGTATTATATTCCAAAATACACATCCCCCTTTCCCTTGGTGATATGCCATACGGATCTTGCCCGTTCATCCGGTCCCGCCGGTAACGCGGCGCATACATATCATTATATTCCTATTATACTACAGAAGCAAAAAAAAATAAAGCAGATCTGGAAAACTAATCTGCTTTATTGACAAATAAGCCGTTAAATTATTGCTCCCCCGTAAGCTTATCGACGCTCATTATCGTGCCGGAGGTATGAACATACTTCGAGAATATCTCCGTTGTGCGTCCCACGGAAAGCTCGTTTGAATCGGCTGTTATATAGCTGTTGTCAGACTCCTTTCCGCGCGTTCTTATAGTTACGTACGCCGTGTAGCGCTCCGGCTGCTCAGCAAATACTATACGTCCGTCCGCCGTCGTCGAACGATATTCCGTAGGCTCTACGGTCACATCCGTTATCTCACCGAGATCCAGCGTTGAGTTCTTATCCGTTACCTTTCCCTTTTTCTCAAGGGCGTCGATAGTGAAATCTCTTACCGATTCGACCTTTACCACATATTCAAATTCCTCGTCCGACTGCACGGCTGTAGTTACCGAGCTGCCGTAACGCACCGCTATGCCTGCTATGACCGCGATAAGCAGAAGAATTACCAAAAGGTCTATGATATTGAATTTCCCTTTTATATTTCCGTTCTTGTCCATTATCCTGTTCTTCCTTTCCTGTGATTATTCGTTTATCCCGACAACATAGCCCTCGGTAGCGTAGCCCTTGCCGCGGAACGGTATACCGGTACCGACCTTTATGTCGGTGCTTCCTACCGTTATGGCATAATCGGTTATCTCACAATCCACCTCGACCGTGGCATAAATATCAAACTGTCCATCGATCGTATCTATAGCGTACGTTCCGTCGAGCGAATCGTATACCATAGCCTCGGCAGGCTCCGTTCTGATGTCTTTAAGCGTTCCCGAATCCTTCTCTGTAAGGCTCAGCGTTACGCTGTCACCGATCGTAAGAGCATCTATAAATTCCTGCGGCTGTCCGCTTATAAGTATTACCGCCTCGACCGTATCCTTGCTTCCCGAGCCTCCGACATTTCCGCCGAAGAACATATACGCTCCCGCCGCCGCGGCAGCGACAACGACAACTATTACTGTATCGATCACGGTCCATCTTTTCTTTTCTGCCATTTTCCATTCTCCTTCACTATTTATCATATCAGGCTGAGATACAGCTTTTCGGTATTTCGTGTCATCGCCTCAGCGGTAAACACCTTTCCGAAAACCTCAATGCTCTTTCCCGACAGCTTTTTATACAGCTCCTTATCGCTAAGCAGCTTTTTTATTCCCATCATAAGCGCCGCGGAATTTTGTTTCGCGACCACAAATCCGTTCACCCCGTCATGTATAACTCCCGGGTTTCCTCCGAAATCGGAAACGACCGCCGGAACTCCCAGACTCATTCCCTCAAGCAGCGCAAGGCTCGTCGCCTCCGTGCCGTAGGACGCGTTCACCTGGACATCGGTTATATTCATAAGCCTGTCCACATCCGGTATGAACCCGGTGAATATTATCCTGTCCTCTCTGCCGAGCCTGCGTACACGCTCCATGAGCTGTCTTTCACAGCTGCCTGTGCCGGCAATAAAGAATCTTGCATTTATACCGTCTCTCAGCAGGAGGTCCGCAGCCTCGATAAAGTACTCATGCCCCTTTACCTCCTCAAGCCTTGCGACGATAGACACGACCTTTTCGCCCTCGCGTACTCCGAACCGCTCCCGAAGTCTCTCTTTTTCCTCCTCAGACACCGGTCTGAGTCCTTCCACGCCGTTTAAGATAACTGTTATCTTATCGGCGCTTACACCCGTATCGGTAAGATTTTTTTTCGCAGCCTCTGCAACGGCTATTATCCCGTCCGCGTAATGGTCGTTAAACAAACCGTTCAGCTGCTTGCCCGGGAAATGTGTCAGATATTTTGACGGCGGGAACACACTGTGTCGCGTGTAAACTACCTTTGCTCCCGCGTGCCTTGCGGCGATCCTTGCGGACATGCTCGCGTGAGTATGCACAAGATCCGGTTTCTCACGTTTGAATATTTTACCGAGAGAGCGGATCGATTTCAGATCGAGTGACTTTTCCGCTATTCCCTGCACCTCTATCACCTCGATACCGAGCTTTTCGATATGAGGCTTTAAAAGGCTGTTAGGAGGCAGTATCACCTTTACCTCGAAAATATCGTAATTAAAATTTTCAAGCAGCGTTATCAGGCACTTTCCGGCGCCGCCTATATTTGTATCAGTCGAGACCTCTATGATCTTCTTTTTTGTCTGTTTCAACTCTGTCTGCTCCTTCCGTCATCGGACCTTTTCCCCGAAACGTATTTAAAGCTCATCGCTATGCCTATCACCATAAAGAACACCGCCATTACCCTGTAATTATAGAAGGTATAATCAAACAGGCTCTGGAACAGGAATCCACACACTCCCGCGCCGAGCGCGAGGAGCATCGTAGAGCACAACGATTTTTTCCGACGCAGCTTATATGTTCTGTGCACGCCGCGCAGAAATACAAATATCACCGCCAGGAATGCGACCAGCGCCGGGATCCCGCCTTCAACAAGCAGCTGCAAAAACGTATTATGCGAGTGCGGCGCGATTATGGCATTATATGAGAAAAACGGATAGACCTCATTGAACGCAGCCTCGCCCATGCCTATGCCTCCCATCAGATAATGTCTTAATATGCCAAGAGCGCCCATCCAGATGAATACTCTGTACGACGTTGAGGAATCGTCCATGTTTCCTATGCTTGAGATCCTGTCAACTATCGTTTCCGGCAATATAAACGGCAGCGCACAGAGGAGCAGAGGCAGAAACGCCCACCAGCGTCCCTCATAGAACGTTACGAAGATAGCAGCGGCAAGAATGAATCCCAGCCAACAGCCGCGGGACTGTGTGAGGATAAGGCAGACGAACAGCAGCAGTGTGACCGCGAGATACACCCACTTTGAAAGCGTGTTCGCCTTGTCCTTAAGGAAGAACACAGCCGCCGGAGGTATTACGAGCAATAGATATTCTCCAAGCACGTTTGGGTTCGCAAGCGTTGAGAACACTCGCATCGTCTCATCCTCGAACATCGTCTCGTCTATCCATGCATTCGTGGTGGTCCACCCGAACACGTACTGCATAACTCCGTAAAGCGCCACGAGCGCGCCGGATATGACGAAAAGCCTCAGAAGTCCGTAAAGCCTGTCGCGTGTCGTTATCGTGTTTATTATCGCAAAATAGAACATTATGAACACGAAATACATCGCCCATACAGTAAGGCTTGCGCTGCGCGCAAACGAGAACACACATGATACGAGAAGCACGAACAGAAACAGTATGAGCGCCGAGCCGACGCTGTCGCGCTTCCACTTAAAGCCGCGCTCCGTTACCGATTTGATCATAAGCGATATGAGCGTCCAGATACATACACCCGCAAGCGGCATCGATGAAAACGGTATCAGCGGCGCCACAAACACAGCCGCATAGACGCCCGTTACCGGATACTGCAAAACCAGCAGCATCCCGAACAGCGCAAACGGCACAAGAAGTCCGTACAGCGGCATAACGCTCATAACGGCGCCCGTAGCGATTCCCGCGGCCAACGCCGATACGATCCTGAGCTTCCCGAACTCAGCCTCCTCATCGTAAAAATCAAAGCTTATATTCTTTACTCCGGCACATGCCTTGCAAAAATCGATGACTTTTGAGCCGTTCAAAAATCCCATGATATTCATATTCGGAAGTATAAGCACTGCGCCAATGAGCGAGACCGCAAGTACAATGACATTCAGTCCGCCCTCCGAAGCAGCATGCAGCACATTGTAGACTACCGCCGCCGAAAGCAGCATCACTCCCCAGAATCGCGTATTCAGCGCCATAAAATTCTGCACATACAGCCTGCCCGCTTCACAGACAGTGCTTGCCTTTATCTTTTCGGCAAGCGCGGCGCCTATCTTCCTCTGTAAAAATTCGAGGAATGTAAACGGCGACATCGTTATCCTTGCAAACAAACTCCTTTCATAGCTCCTGCCCTCTCTTTCGAGAAACGCCATAACGGAGCTGCTGCGCCACGAACGGCTGCATGCCGCGCTTATGCGCATGATAAGAGCCCAAAGCTTGCTCTCGGTAAACTTCCTTACAAACGCGTTTACGAACGAGAGCACAGCAGAGATCAACAAACTATTCATATCAATACCTGCTTACTCCTTTCAGTTAACTGCGCGGCGCCGTTCACAGCGCCGCCGATATTTATCGTCTCTTCGGTATCAGAGACGTTACTTCACTTACCTTCAATAACACCATCATCACAGCATATACCGCCACTCCCGTAGCCCCGCATATCAAGCATACCGCTATATTTCCCACAAAGCTCTCTGCAAGTCCCGAAACGAACCCGTATTCGAAATACACTACCACCGCCATGACCGCAGCGGACACAAGTACCTTCAGTATCGTCACAATATCCTGCTTCGTAAGAAGTCCCGGCACTTTCCTGAACAGCACAAAACCGTTTAGGAGCGCGTTTACTATACTGCCGCATGCCGCCGCCGCCGCGAGTCCGCCTGTGAGCTTCATCGGATCGTCCTTTATAAACTGGTAAAATGCCAGGACCAAAACAATGTCAAACACCATGCTTATTATAGAGGTTATCATCGGCGTCACGGATTTTTTCATTGAAAAGAACGCCTTTGAAAGCACCTCGTTGAGCGCCAGGAATACCATTCCTATAGAATAGCATGAAAGCGCGTTCGCCACTATCCGGGCTGACGACGAATCCATCTCACCGTGCTCATAGATTATAGAAGTTATGGGCTGCGACAGTATCATTATCCCCGCCATTAGAGGCACTATTATAATTATTACCGCTTTTATCGACGCCGAGATCAGCATCCCCGCCTCCTCGGTGTTTTCCTTCGCATTCGCCTTGGCAAGCTTAGGAAAGATCAGATTCGTCACAACGAAAGAGAACACGCCGGTAACTATAAGATACAGCCTGTTCGCATATTCGAGCGATGAATATGCCCCCTGCATATGTGAGGCAAACCGCGCGTTCACAAGGGTATATAACGGCTGCACCCATGTGCTCACCAGCATCGGCAGCGCCAGCAGCACCGCGCTCCATATATGCTTGTCCCTCAAATGAAAATTCGGTCTGTAACGAAATTTGAACTTTACAAGCGACGGTATCTGCACTATGACCTGCAGAGACCATGCCACGATCATCGTAACGGCAAGACCCGTAACGCCGAACCGTTTTCCCAGCACCAGGAAATATATAATGATCGCAAGATTCGAAACAAGACTTATTATCGACGGTATGTTATACTCTCCGTAGGACTGGAGTATACCCACGAACGAAAACGCTATACCCGTGAATATTATCATCGGAAACATTATCGTGGTGAGCCGCACCGCGAGATCGTGCGTTGCCATATCAAAATTCGGCGCCATAAACGACACGAGCTGATCGGCAAAAAGCATACCGAACGCCGAGATTATAAGCGTCGCCAGTATTATCATGGTTATGAATTTATTCGCGAATACCGCCGCCTCGTCCTTGTTCTCCTTTGCGAGCACCTCATTGAATATCGGAATGAAGGTCGCAGAGATGACTCCGCCCACAACGACATCAAAAAGCGTTGTAGGCACCTTTGTTGCAAGCATGAACGCGTCAGCCTCGATTCCTGTACCGAAATACGCTCCGGTGAGCGAGTCACGTATCAGTCCGAGCGCCTTCGCCGCGAAGGTCGCAAATGCCATAAAACCGGCTGTCAAAAGCATCCGCTTACTGTTCGTATCAGTGTTCAACGGTAACACTTCCTTTTTCGTAAAGTTCCGCGGCAAGTCTGCCGTTCATTTCCGCTTTGCTCTTCAAGAGCTCATAGCTTTCGGCGAGCCGCTCCTTTATTTTATCGTAATTATCAAAGCAGTGATCTATCATACCCTTTATCGCTTCATCCGACATATCCTCTATACCCAGACAAAGCTCCTGACCGGCATAGTCCATAAAGCTCCTTATCTTCGGATCGTATGCAAGACCGATAAGCGGGACATTGCCGCAGGTCGCATATATGAGCGAATGAAGGCGCATCCCGAGACACAGATCCGCAGCCGCCACAACAGAGATCATATCGTTTACGTCAAGACGTGTATTCACAAGCGATGCCTTTGTTTTCATTTTGGACATTATGCTTCTCGATATTCCCTCGTCACGCGTAGGCTGCATAGGTATAAATACAGTATGGCATCCGTACCTTTCCGCAGCATAGTCGCACACGCGCGCTATGGCAGTCTCAAAACCCGAGTCAGTGTCACGCGCTCTTCTTACAGATACGCCCAACACCCGTCCGCCGTCATCCGGCACCCCGAACCGGCGCAGTATCTCTCTTCCCCCGGCGCGGTCCGCCTTTGCCATACCGAATACAGGATCGGCAGTAACTACAGTTTGCGGTCTTGTCACTCCTATCTCACGAAGGGCATTCAGCGCCGCCGGATCACGGAGCGTTATAAGATCCACCTTGTCAAGCGTTTTTTTCGATCGGTGTACGTTCGTTTTACCGTTCAACGGACCTATGCCGTTTGAATACAGCATAACCTTGACCCCGTGCTTTACCGCCGATCTTATCACGGTAAGATAATATATCAGCGACTGCGTGGAGGTCGAATCCTGTATGAGAGTTCCCCCTCCGGAAATGAGCATACCGGCTTTTTTCATATGCTTTACTATCTTAATCGGATTAAGACGGTTTACCGCCTTTACCCTGTAGCGCTGCATCGTTTCCTTCGGATTTGACGAGAGCACCACTATATTCGGGCTCTCTATGTTTCGCTTGAGGTCATTCGTTATCGCAAGAAGCAAGGCGTCGTCTCCGCTGTTTTTGAATCCGTAATAGCCGGAGATCAGTATCTCATCCTGCTTGCCCAGCGCCCACTCATATACCTTGAGCGAGTCCTCTGCCATTCTTGATACAGAATATTCCTGTTTTATCAGCTCTCTGCCATATACGGCAAGCTTTCCGCGCTCCTCGTCGGGGAGCGCCAAAAATCTGTTTATATCCTTCAAAAGGAGCTCCGGCGAGCTTTCCTCACAGCCCCGGCAGCAGAAATTCGTATCGATCCCCACGCCGAGCTTCGACTCGTCAAAGAGTCCTATATACCCCTCGTTACCCGCGATTATAACCGGCTTTTCCGCCGCCATCGCCTCAAGCGCGGCGCGGCTCACACCTACAAAAAGATCTGCCGGCGCCACAAGCTTGTTTATATCTGTCCTCGCACCCGCAAGAAGTACACAGTCCCTTCCGAGACGCTTGTTTACATCGTCGGCGGCGGCTTTGACATTTGCAAAATCGTCTCCGTCCCCCACCACAAGCACCTTTAGCTTTGGGTCTTTTATCTCGGGTACAATGCTTATGAGCTGCTTTGCCACAAGACTTCTAGACTCGTCCATCCGGCTAACATATACTATGACCGTATCGTCCTCGGAAAGCCCGAACTCGGCTCTTATATCCGCAGCATCGGTATCCGGCGAAAACTTATGCGTATCTATACCGTTTATCGTGACGCGTATATCGCTCTCGGGAACTCCGTAGTTGTCCATCAGATACGTCTTTATATCCTCGGAAACGGCTACCGTTTTTTCTCCCCAGTCGGTTATATACTTCAGTCCGAACCTTGTCGTGAATACCCAATGCGCTGTGGTCACGAACGGGAATCCCATCCGCTTGTGGAGCTTTCCGAGTATGAACGACGGGATACGGGCATGGGAATGGACTATATCTATATTCTCGTCCGTTATTATCCTTTTGAGAAGCTTTGCCGACCGTATCATATTTTTCGGATTCTTGTTCTGAAGCGGAACACGGTAGTGCTTTATGCCGTTCTCCTCAAGCTCCTTTACATAGACTCCTCCGTTCGATGTCACGATCGGATTGTGCCCCTTGCGCTTGAGTTCCTTGGCAAGCTCGACGACATGAGTCTCAGCGCCGCCAATATCAAGCTGCATAAGGGCCAGCAATATATTCAAATTCTTTTTCAAGAAATCACCTGCTATTTCGTTTATGGTATACTAATCTATTTTCATTATAATAGATTTCGCACCAATAATCAAGTACGGCATTGTTTTTGTGACAAAATTGTAATAATGAAGTAATATATTAATAAAGTATGAATGAAGAAAAGCGGTTTTTTATGCGGAAATTGAGAAAAATAAGTCCGGATGAGCATATAAATAACGATACGTTAAAGCAAAAGCCCCGTAAATGTGTAAATAATTCGATAAAGACTTGCAAAACAGGCGAAAAAGTGATAAAATAAAAGCATTACGGAAGCGGACGGAATGCACGTCTGTCCCGATCACATATATAGACGGAAGGAAAATAATTATGCTCAGATATTTTACTGCCGGTGAGACACACGGAAAGTGCCTTACCGTTATTATAGAAGGCGTTCCCGCCGGAGCGGAAATAAGCCTTGACAAGATAAACGAAGCGCTGGCGGAGCGCCAGAAGGGATATGGGCGAGGCGGCAGGATGCTCATAGAAAAGGATACCGCCGAGATATTGTCCGGAATAAGGGGCGGCATATCACTCGGCAGTCCCATAGCCATGAGGATAGAAAACCGCGACTGGAAGAACTGGCAGGATATAATGGGAACGGAGGAATCCAACGGCAAAAAGCGCGTGGAGTTTCCTCGCCCAGGTCATGCCGATCTCACCGGCGGAATGAAATACGATCACCGCGATCTCCGAAACGTGCTCGAACGCGCTTCCGCTCGCGAGACCGCGGCAAGAGTGGCTGTAGGCGCGCTCGCCAAGCAGCTCGTTGAGCCATTCGGTATAAAATTCATGAGCCGCGTCGTCTCGATAGGCGAGGTTACCGACACTTCGGATATAACGGAGCCGGGATTTTACGACAGAGCAGCACAATCACCTGTGCGTTTCGGCGACGAAGCCGCCGCAAAAAGGGCAATGGAATATATAGACAAAGTCAAAGCTGCCGGAGAGAGCTGCGGCGGCGTTGTAGAGGTCAGGGCTGCAGGCGTTCCGGCAGGACTGGGAAGCTACGTGCAGTATGACAGAAAGCTCGACGCGCGTCTCGCATTTGCCGCAATGAGCGTTCAGGCAATAAAGGGTGTTGAAATAGGCATGGGCTTTGAAGCGTCAAGACGGAGCGGCTCACAGGTGCACGACGAAATATTCTACGAAAACGGCTCGTTTGTAAGAAAGACCAACAACGCCGGAGGCATAGAAGGCGGAATGTCAAACGGAGAACCGATAGTTCTGCGCGCCGCAATGAAGCCTATACCTACTCAGTACAATCCGTTGAGGACCGTCAGCATAGACGACAAGCGTCCGCACGAGGCTTCGGTAGAGCGCTCGGACGCCTGTGCCGTCCCCGCGTGCGCGGTGGTTATGGAGGCTGTTACGGCATACGAG
>DVNB01000076.1 GCA_018714695.1 Candidatus Ornithomonoglobus merdipullorum
ATACATGTGTTGTACGGGACCTAAAGTACAGCAGACATATTTCCATCGAGTCCGTTTAGTAATTGACTTGCCGGGAGGAGGGGAATACAGAATGTCTGAGATCAGAGTTAAAGAGAATGAATCGCTTGACAGTGCATTGAGAAGATTTAAGCGTCAGTGTGCAAAGTCCGGCGTTATGGCTGAAGTAAGAAAGCGCGAGCATTATGAAAAGCCGAGCGTAAAGCGTAAAAAGAAGTCAGAAGCAGCGAGAAAGAGAAAGTATTGATCGGTGTTGAAAATGACTGTTAAGGATAAATTAAAAGAGGATTTGAAAACTGCCATGAGAGAAAAGGACAGTGTTCGTAAGAATGTTGTCCAGTACATTAAGGCAGGAATCTTGCAGGTCGAAAAGGACAACAAGATAACACTTGATGATGAAGGTGTTTTGGACGTAATTGCAAAGCAGTTAAAGCAACGCAGAGACTCGCTTCCGGATTACGAAAAAAGTGGGCGTGAGGATCTCATAGCCCAGTTAAAGCGCGAAATGGACATCTTGATGGAATATCTGCCTGCACAGCTTACGCATGATGAACTTGTAGAGATAGTCAAAGAAGCGATAGATAAGACAGGAGCTTCTGAGATAAGAGATATGGGTAAGATCATGTCGGAAGTTATGCCCAAGACAAAGGGTAGAGCGGATGGCAGGGAGATAAATCTTATTGCCCGTGAGTTGCTCAGTAAATGAGTGTCGGGTGGGGGATAATAAATTGAATACAAGCGAAAGGGGTTAATTCCCTTTCGCTTACAATATGCTGGTATAGCTCAGTCGGTAGAGCAGCTCATTCGTAATGAGCAGGTCGCGGGTTCGAGTCCCATTACCAGCTCCAGCACGTATCGTAGGATACGTGTTTTTCTTTTTGTTAAAAAAACAGATATATTATAGGAATTTTACATGATTTTTTGTTTGAAACGGTTGAATTAATCGGGGCAATGTGCTATAATAGATATATGGTTAATTATTGAGACAAGGCGAATAGTCAACAAGATGTTGTTGATTATGACCGGAATTGACGCAAAATACGGTGGCGGTGCGCTCGCTCACAGGCGGTCCGCTGCTTTTGGAGGTGCAATTGTGAAGAGATTTAATACAGCTGATATACCGATGACAGAGCGTATCCAGAAATTGAAGGATGACCTGTTTGCAAAGATGCCAGAGGTCGAGGCTGACAGAGCCGTATTGCTCACCGAAAGCTATAAGGCTACGGAGAATGAGCCTATGGTAAAGCGCCGTGCGCTGGCGTTCAAGCATATACTTGAAAATATCCCGATAACCATCAGAGACAATGAACTTATCGTAGGTTCGTCAACGATAGCTCCGAGAAGCTGTCAGGTATATCCGGAATTCTCATATGAGTGGCTCGAGGCGGAATTTGATACTATAGCTACGAGAGAGGCGGATCCGTTTTACATATCCGAGGAGACGAAGGCGGCTTTGAGGAATGTTTTCCCGTATTGGAAGGGAAAGACCACGAGTGAGCTTGCGACTGCATATATGGCGCCTGAGGCTATAGCCTCTGTAGATCACAATATGTTTACGCCGGGAAACTATTTTTACAACGGCGTAGGGCATTTTACTGTAAAATATGATGAAGTAATAAATATAGGACTTGCCGGCGTTATAGCGAAGATCGAAAAAGAGCGGTCAACCATGAACGTCTATGATGCTGATTATACAACAAAGCATGAACTTCTGGAGTCGATGAAGATCTCATGCGAGGCGGTAATCAATTATGCGCGCCGTTATGCCGAATTGGCTATGGACATGGCAGGCAAGTGCACAGATCCGGTGAGAAAGCAGGAGCTTTTGCATATTGCTAAAAACTGCGCAAGAGTACCGGAAAATCCGGCTGAGGATTTCTATGAGGCATGTCAGGCGTTCTGGTTTATACAGCAGGTACTCCAGCTCGAATCGAGCGGACACTCGATATCACCGGGACGTTTCGATCAGTATATGTATCCGCTCTATAAAAAGGGTATTTATGAGGGAACTCTCACACGTGAGTTTGCTCAGGAGCTTCTCGACTGTATCTGGATAAAGCTTAACGACCTCAATAAAGCGCGTGACGCCGCATCGGCTGAGGGCTTTGCGGGATACAGCCTGTTCCAGAACCTGTGTGCCGGCGGTCAGACCGCTGACGGAAGAGATGCGACGAACGATCTTTCGTTCCTCTGTATACAGGCTTCTATGCATACGAGACTTCCTGCTCCGTCATTCTCTGTAAGAGTATGGAACGGTACACCGAATGAATTTTTGATAAAGTGTGCTGAGCTTACAAGAACCGGTGTGGGACTTCCGGCATACTACAATGATGAGGTAATAATTCCCGCGCTTATGTCAAGAGGCATAACCCTTGAGGATGCGCGCAATTATAATATAATCGGCTGCGTTGAGCCTCAGGTACCGGGAAAGACACACGGCTGGCACGATGCTGCGTTCTTCAATATGTGCCGTCCGCTTGAGCTTGTGTTCTCAAACGGCTATGACAAGGGAGAGCTCGTAGGCGTTGAGACGGGTGATCTTTCGCAGTTCACAACATTTGACGATTTCCTCGATGCATACAAAAAACAGTCGGATTATCAGGTGCGCATGATGGTAAATGCCAACAATGCAATAGATGTTGCCCATACGGAGAGATGCCCGCTGCCGTTTGCATCGTGTCTGATAGAGGATTGTATAAAGAACGGAAAGACGATAGAGCAGGGCGGAGCTCATTATAATTTCACAGGTCCGCAGGGCTTTGGCATCGCAAATATGACGGACGGACTTTATGCGATAAAGACCTTGGTCTATGAACAGAGAAAGTATACGCTTGAGGACTTTAAGGAGGCAATGGCGCTCAATTACGGTCATGGGCTCACACCGAAGGCTGCAAAGCTTGCGACTCAGGATGTTGTAAAAAATCTTGTGGCTGAGGGTAAGAGCGTTGATGAGAATGTCATAGCAGGCGTATTCAAGATGTTCATGGACGGAGTATGTACTCCGGAGCAGAAGGAGAAGTTCCAGAAGCTCCATGACGATATAGACAGTGTTCCGAAATATGGAAATGATATAGAGGATGTGGATCTTTTTGCAAGAAAGGTGGCATATATATACACCAAGGAGCTTGAGAAGTATAAGAATCCCCGCGGAGGTATATTCCAGGCAGGACTTTATCCGGTATCGGCAAACGTGCCGCTGGGTGAGCAGACAGGTGCCACGCCTGACGGAAGATATGCAAATACCCCGATCGCTGACGGTGTAGGTCCGCGCAGCGGCTATGATATATACGGTCCGACGGCTGCCGCAAACTCTGTGGCAAAGCTGGACCATGCAACTGCATCCAACGGAACGCTTTATAACCAGAAGTTCCATCCCAGCGCACTTAGCGGAGTTGCGGGACTTCAGAACTTTGTTTCGTATATACGTGCATACTTTGATCAGAAGGGTATGCATATGCAGTTCAACGTTGTTGATCGTGAGACTTTGCTTGATGCTCAGAAGCATCCCGAGAATTACAAGTCACTGGTTGTGCGTGTTGCGGGTTACAGTGCTCTGTTTACTACACTGTCAAAGTCGCTTCAGGATGACATCATAAACAGGACCGAGCAGGTATTCTGATAAAAATAATTGGAAAGGATTCGCGATGGATTATTTAAAAGCGAAAGGACGCATATTTGACATACAGCGTTATTCTATCCATGACGGTCCCGGAATAAGAACTATAGTATTTTTAAAGGGCTGTCCTTTGAGGTGCCGTTGGTGCTGCAACCCGGAAGGGCAGCGCCGTGAGATAGAGACGATGACCGTAAACGGCAAGCCGAAGGTCGAAGGGGAAGATATAACTGTTGAAGAGCTTCTTCCGCGCATAATTACCGATGAGTTTTATTACCGCCGCAGCGGCGGCGGTGTAACGCTCTCGGGAGGCGAGTGCCTTATGCAGCCAGATTTCGCGCCGCATCTGCTCCACGGGTGCCGCGATCTCGGATATAACACTGCTATAGAAACGACAGGTTTCCAGAAGTGGGAGATCATCGAAAAGTATCTTCCGTATCTTGATTACGTTTTGATGGATATCAAGCACATGGACAGCGCTAAGCATAAGGAATACACGGGTGTGCCGAATGAGCTGATACACGAGAATGCGCGTAAATTTGCGCAGTCCGGCGTTGATCTGACGATAAGAGTGCCGGTGATCCCGACCTTCAATAATACGCCGGAGGAGATCCGTGATATAGCGGAGTTTGCGGCAACGTTGCCGGGAGTCAAGCATTTGCATTTGCTTCCGTACCATCGTCTCGGACAGGGTAAGTATGAAGGACTGGGACGAGAATACACGATGCGCGATATTGAGCCCATGAGCAAAGATTATATGGAGATGCTGCTCAGAGAAGCGAAAAAATCCGGGCTTATATGCCAGATAGGCGGATAATGTTATAAAAAGCAGTCATAAAAGCGACTGCTTTTTTTATTGACAATATGCGCATCAGAGTATATAATTTAGATATAAAAGGCTTTGGGGCAAAACGAAAGGAGATGAATCTGATGAAAAAGAATCTATGTATGGTGATCGCGGCTGTCACGGTATTCGGGGTGACGGTATCTGCTGCGGCTGACACGGAGACGTTTTATGACGCGCTCAACAAGCCGGTATACAGTGCCGAGAACAGCATAACGATGACGATGAGCCTTGACAGCATGAGCGATGAGCTAAAGGATGCGATGGGGCTTACGTTCGAAACGGCGGCGATAAACTACAGCATAAACTCCGCATACAATATGTCGGAGGACGGAAAAGTGATGCAGATGGTCTATGATATGACTATGAGCATGCCCGGCATGGATGATATCACAATGACAAATTATATCGATATGGATATGTCAAACGAGGACGATATAAAATATCTCGTGATAACAAAATCCCCGGATAATGAAAAGTATTCGTATATCGACTATGGTGAAAACAGCGACCTTGCAAGTATCGTAAACATGACGGCGGACGCTGTGAACAGCGATGAGATGAAGGAGCTTGCGGAGCAGCTTTCTGCTGCTGTGCCGCAGAAGGAGCCGGAATATAAGGACGGCGTGTATTCACTCACATACTCCGAGCAGGAGATCAAGGATATGCTGCGTGCTACCATGCTTGCGGGTGAGCAGATATATCTGCCGATGTTCAACGAGATGATGGCGGTGACCGCCGGGCAGACGGTGACGACAGAGAGCGCGGCAGCCGGCGGAGCTGAAGGACCGACGGATATCTATATCTCAGGTGAGACAGAGCCGGTGATAGGCGGAGCTGAAGGGCCCACGGATGTTTATATCGCGCCCGGAGAGATAGACTCGGAGGAGTACAGGGCGGAGGTAGAGAAGTGGTACGGTATACTGAGTGGTGTCAAGCTGTTTGCAGAGGATGCCGTAACTCTCGATGTAACGCTTGATGAGAATAATGACATAAAGACGATGGATATGGGCATGTATATCGAGACGAACCTTTATGACACTGTAACGAAGATAGCCGAGGCTGTCGGGGCATCCGAGGAAGACCTTGCAGAATTTTCAGAGTATGTGACACCGGAAAATTCGGATATAAAGGCGAGTCTGGTCATGAGCTGTGAATATGAGAATGTAAACGGCGATGTGACTGTGGACATACCGGAGTTGACGGAGGAGAACAGCGTAAATATGCTTGACGGCATAGCGGCGGTCACGATGGATGTAGATCTTGAAACGGTGACCGTTGAAGGCATGGAGCTTATCCCGCTTAGAGCATTCTGCAATGCGATAGGCATCGCGGACGATGATATAACGTATGATAACGGCATAGTAACGGTGATCGCAAGAACGAGAGTGCCGGAGCGGACTGTGACTGTCACGATAAATGACACACATGTGAATGTGGTCAATTCTGACGGCAGCACGACAAGCATAGAGCTGCCGAGACCAGCGGTACTCATAAACGACAGGACGTATGTGACAAGTGAGTTCGCGTTTGCTTTCGACTATCTGTATGATAACGGCACAGTATTTGATATCGGAGACCGGACGGAGGGTTCTGAATAATGAGAATAGAAAAAATGACGGAGGCTGACAGGGCGGATGTGCTCGCCATGTCGAGGGAGTTCTATTCGTCGGATGCGGTATCGCATCCGGCGGATAATGCAAAGCTTGTGAATGTGTTCGAGACGGCGCTTTCGTCTCTTCCATCGTTTAATGGCTATATATTCAAGGATGACGGCGGTAAAGCGGCAGGATATGCATATATTTCTGAATACTACGAGTCGGAGATAGGCGGCATGTGTGTGATGCTTATAGATCTGTTCGTAAAGAGCGAATACCGCGGCCGCGGCATCGCGACAAGCTTTTTTAAATTTGTAAAGCGTGAATACAGTTACGCAAAGCGGTTCAGGCTTGAGGTCATGCCGGATAACGAGAACGCCATAGCGGCATACCGCCGCTGGGGGTTCGCGGATCTGCCGTATAAGCAAATGATAATGGATATGTAAAAAGGGAACGCGGGGTTCCCTTTTTTATCGTCCTGTCGAACCGAAGCCGCCGTCGCGCTCTCCGTCGGCATCGTCGCTGTAGGTGATGCCATATTCTACAAATATCCCTTGGCAGAAGCCGTCGCCGCGATGAAGCTCTATTGTCTTGTCCTCGTTTGTGTCGTTCGTGATGCGCACCATTATGTGTCCTTCGTTCTTGCTGTTATAGTAGTCACTGTCGATTATTCCTACGGTGTTATTGAGCTGCAGTCTGAATTTGAATCCGAGCCCGCTTCTGGGATACAGCTTCAATACCCAGCCATCGTCTATTTTCGCTCTTATCCCTGTCGGGATCTTCACCGATTCACCGGGACGTATAGTGAATGCTTCGGGTGTGCAGAAGTCGTAGCCTGCCGAGCCTTTTGTCGCGCGGCGCGGCAGCTTGATGTTGTCGTATATATCACGTATATCGCAAAGAGCCGGAAATTCAGCATGCCAGTCGGCATTGAACTGCTCAAAGCTCACCTTTTCGAATTCAGCTATTCTTTTCATCTGTTGTTTCCTCCTATTTCATTTGTTATTGTAAGTATGTAAGATTCATCTCACGAATACAGCAGAGCGGCTTTATGCTTGAGAGATCCTCAAATAGGAACACTTTCAGCGAATCACAGCCGTCAAGATCTATAGCAGCATCATATTCTGTTCCGGGACTTGCCGTATCCGTGATTGCGATTGTTTCCAAAGACGTCATAATACCTTCCTTGTATGCCGCCGCGGCGATAACGGCTCCGTCCTCGGATGCGTATGTTTCGCTGAGCTGTACGTGAAGCATATTGTCTGATACCGCGGTAATGTAAAACATATAGTCACTCGTTTCCTGCATATACATATCGGCAAGTGCTGAGGTGTCTAATATGCCCCAGCCGTAATATATGTCAAAGCCTGCGTTGCCGGAATCTGCGGCACAGGCGGTGATGGAGTTTTGCACCTCTGCGGGCGTCATACTTTTATCTAGGCTTTTCAGCATCGCTGCCGCGGCTGAAACATGCGGACATGCCATCGATGTGCCGCTCTTGCTGCCAAATTGTCCGTTCAGTATGCTGCTGCGTATAGAAGTTCCCGGTGCGCACACATCTATGACATCGCCGTAGTTGGAATATGACGATGCAAATTTTCCGCTGCTGTCACAGGCGCTTACCGTTATGCAGTCTGTGATGTTGGCGGGTGTGTATAGTTCCGCATCTGTCTTAGTGTTGCCCGCCGCCGCAACACCCGTGATGCCGAGCTGATTCATCCTATCAAAATAGGGCATCAGTGCATCCCGAAGTTTGCCGGAATTATCTTTGCTGCCGAGGCTCATGTTTATCACATCAACGCCGTCATTTATAGCCTTGTCAAGCGCAGCTTCGAGCAGACTCAGTGATGAATCGCCGTTTGCATCTGTTATCTTGTAGGGGATGATGGTGACATTTGAAAGAGTGTTGTCACAGATTATTCCGGCGGTGTGAGTGCCATGGCTGTGTTCGTCCATAGGGTCACTATCACCGTCGTAAAAATCGTAGCCATTGTCAACATCTATCCTGCCGCTCAGAAACGGGTGCGCATATTCCACACCTGAATCGATCAGCCCGACCGTAACTTCGTTCATCGCCTCCTCAGCTCCGAATTTCTCCAGAAGACGGCTGTTGAATGTATCGCTTTTTATCATTTCAGCGCCCCATGAGAGATGATCATTCAATAGATAGCCGCTGTTCGTATCTTCAAAAAGAGTCACAGGAACATCGGGCACAGCATTTATCCCGTCAGCTGCGTTTAGCTCCATGCACGAGCTGAACGCTTCTTCGCGAGTGTCATAGCTTACAACAACGGTTCCGTTCGGCATTGTCACGGAATCGTTTTCATCCCATGTTATATCGCCGGTGCTGCCGGTAACGATGATGCGGCGTGAGGCATACGGGTCTGTTACGGTCAGCGTATCGCCTTCGCGTTCCGTGTCAAGTCCCAGTGACGGCGCCGCGGCTTCTATATCTATCATGACCGTTTCGTCCTTGACGATAATGCCGTCATTTGCCCCATTTGCCGAGAATACAGAGATGTCGTCGGTATCTGTGAAATGCAGGGCATCTGTGCAAAACTCGCTGTCGATAGACTCGGCAGAGACGTAGATCCTGCCGTTTGACTCAAAGACCGAGGCGGCGCTGCTGCCGCTTTCTCCTTGGTCGGTGGTGTATTTAGCGCTTCCGAGAGTGAACTGTATGCTTTCGGTGGCGTCTTTTTCACGCAGACATAGCTCACTCAATGCTTTGTAGCAGTCGCTGTACTCTGTCTCGGCAGAGACGCACAGCGGCGGAAGCAACATGAGCATGGCGGCTGCGGTTACAAATATTAATTTCATGTTCGACTCCTTCCGCGGGAATACAGGTGACCGTGAAATTTATTATCCTACATAGCCATTCGTTGGGTGTACGCAGTCAATAGGCTTATTTCGTTAAGTTAATTATACACTATCGATAGAGAAATTGCAAGAATTATATTTTGAATAGTTTTCGAACGGGAAATACAAGAAAGAGAAAATTTGCGGATTGAATTTTAAATGCCTTTGTGATAGAATATATTCATGGATATGTTTTATTTTGAAGGTGAATATTATGTGCAAGATCTTATTGTTGGAAGACGACATCAGCTTGATAGACGGATTGGTCTATTCACTGGAACGGAACGGATTTTCTTTGGACGTGGTGCGCACGGTCAAGGATGCGGAAAGCTATTTATCGGAGCATGAATACGATCTGCTGCTGCTCGATGTGACACTTCCTGACGGAACGGGCTTTGGGGTTTGCGAGCATGTGCGCAAAAAAGGCAATACTGTGCCGATCATCTTCCTCACAGCCGCAGATGAGGAAATAAATATTATCCGCGGCTTGGACAGCGGCGGTGACGACTACATAACAAAGCCGTTCAAGCTTGGTGAGCTTTGCTCACGCATAAACGCGCTTTTAAGACGCGCCGGAATGAAAATAAGAAATGATGCCTCCATTCTCCGTGCCGGGGATACTACGATCGATCTGCTGTCCAGCCGCGTATCGTTCAAGAACAAAACACTTGATCTGACCGCGGCTGAATACAGACTTCTCTGCCTTTTGGTTCGCAATGCAGGTCTTGTCGTCACACGCAATATGATATTGGATGAGCTCTGGGACGGATCCGGCAATTTCGTGGACGACAATACCCTTTCGGTATATATCCGCCGTCTGCGTGAGAAGGTGGAGAAAGATCCGTCGCATCCCGAGCATCTTGTGACGGTGCGCGGCTTCGGTTACCGTTGGAATGAGGTGGAGAAATGAGTTTTTTATATGAAAAGCAGTCAATGCGGCTCTGTATTGCGGTATTTATCTTAATGATTCTTGCCGGAGTCAGCAGTGCTTTGCAATCGAGGATATACGGCGCAGAAATACAAAGAATGATGATCGAGCATGACACGGCGGTAGTTTCGTCGCTTTTGGAGCAGGGCGTGGAAACGGACGTAATCGCCGCAGCTGTTACAAGCGACAGCGGCACGGAGCAGGGGACAGAGCTTCTGAACAAACTTGGGATATCAGAAACCACGGATCCAAGTCTTTTGGAGAATATCGATCAAATACAAAGCCTTATAGGTACTACAGGTCTTGCTGAAACAGGAGTGCTTGCTGTGCTGCTGTTTTTTGTTATTGTTTCTTTTCTGATAAAACGTGACAGGCTCTACAGGTCTGCCATCGGTACGGTAATAAGCTTTACCGGCAGTGATTTTTCATCCTTGCTCCCTCAGCAGAGTAACGGCACAGTCTATCAGCTGTTTGCAAGGATAAATGCTATGGCAACTGCGCTGAAGTCTAAGCAGGAGGCCGAAGCAGAAGCGCGGGCATTTTTAAAAGGCACCGTCTCGGATATTTCGCATCAGCTCAAAACTCCTCTTGCAGCACTCTCCATGTATCAGGAGATCATTCAAAACGAGCCGGATAATACAGAGACCGTCAAAATCTTTTCTCAAAAATCAACCGCTGCCATTGGCAGGATCGAGCACCTTATAAAAACACTCCTGAAACTGACACGGCTTGACGCAGGAGGGATAGAGTTTCACACATCGGAATATATGGTCGGTGAAGTTGTTTCACAATCCGTTGAAGAGCTCCGTGACAGGGCGAAAAATGAAAACAAAGAACTGAAAATATCAGGTGATGAAAATAACATCATCCGCTGCGATATTGAGTGGACGCGCGAGGCGGTCGGCAATATCGTAAAAAACGCCCTGGACCATACGAAAGCCGGAGGCATCATACAGATCAGCTGGGACGAGACACCGCTGATGTTACGTATTTCTGTATCGGACAACGGCGACGGTATCGATGAGGAGGATATCCATCATATTTTCAAGCGTTTTTACCGCAGTAAGAAGTCTTTGGACACGCAGGGCGTCGGACTTGGTCTGCCTTTGGCAAAATCCATTGTTGAGGGACAGGGCGGAACTATCTCCGTGCAGAGCGAGAGCGGAGCCGGAACGACCTTTATAATATCATTTCCGCGGTAACCTTACAAAATTGTAAGCTTAAATTCACCTGATCGTAAGGCAGATCCCGTATCATATCCTTATAAGGAGGTTTTATACAATGGAAATACTAAAGGTACAAAATTTATCCAAAACCTATGGCACGGGAGAAAGCGCGGTACATGCTCTGAGGGATGTATCCTTTACGGTCACAAAAGGCGAATTTGCGGCGATAGTCGGGGAATCGGGCTCCGGCAAGAGCACGCTTTTAAACTGTATCGGCGGATTGGACGATCCCACCTCTGGCAAGGTGTATTTGAACGATCAGGATCTGTTCTCGATGAAAGAGCAGCAGCGGACTGTCTTTCGCAGGCGAAATATAGGATTTGTGTTCCAGTCTTTTCAGCTGATACCGGAGCTGAATGTGGAGCAGAATATTATGTTCCCGCTGCTTTTAGATCATCAGAGACCCGATAAAAAGGCTGTAAACGAGATACTCGATATGCTGGGGCTTACTGAGCGGCGCAGACATCTGCCGAGCCAGCTTTCGGGCGGTCAGCAGCAGCGCGTTGCCATAGGCAGAGCGCTTATCACAAAGCCCATGCTTATTTTGGCGGACGAGCCGACGGGAAATCTGGACAGCAGATCGAGCCGCGACGTCATGGACCTTTTGACTGCCGCCTCAAGGCGTTACAGTCAGACGATACTCATGATCACACACAACACCAATCTGACGTCGTCTGTTGACCGTGTGCTGCGCGTGAGCGACGGGGTACTGACAGATCTGGGAGGGACGCACAATGAAAAGCTATCTTAGTCTTATCCCGATCTCCGCCAAGGTACACAGGCGGCAGAACAAAATGACGATCATTTGCATCACTCTTGCAGTATTCCTTGTTACCGCTATTTTCAGCATGGCGGAAATGGAACTGCGCAGCCAGCAGATACGCGCGGTCATCAACTACGGCAACTGGCATATCGGAATAAGAAATATCAGTGAAGAGGATGCGGCACTGATATCCGAAAGACCGGACGTTGAGGCTTTCTCTCCGTATGAGGCGCTGAACTATCGTCTGCGGGATGATTACGAGCTCGGCGGCAAGCAGATAGCGATATGTGCCGTTGGCGAAGACTTTGTCACAGATATTTACTCCGATGGACTCGCAGAAGGTGAATTTCCCAATTCGGGAAATGAAGTCATACTGACATATAACGCAAAAGAAGCCCTTGGGATCTCGATAGGTGATACTGTAGACATCAAGATACCGACCGGTGATGTCCTTCCGTTCACTGTGTCCGGTTTAGTAACGGATACGATCATGACCGACCGCGCCGATGCTATCGCCGTGCTAATGCTGCCCGAACCGTTCAAGGAAATATGCGCAAAGGTACAGGACCGCGAGCTTACCGATATAGATATGATGTATTATGTGCAGTTTAAGGACAATGTTAATATTGCAAGCTCGATCCGTGATGTAAAAGCGCAATTTGAACTTGCGGATGAGGATGTAGGCGAGAACACGGCACTGCTCGGAGCGATGGGCTACAGCGGCAGTTATGTGATGCAGGGGCTTTATATTATAGCCGGTGTGCTTTTTGTTCTCGTGCTTACCGCGGGTGTGCTGATGATAGCCAGCAGCATGAACAGCAATATCGCTCAGCGCACCGAATTTTTCGGCATGCTGCGCTGTATCGGCGCGGAGAGAAAACAGGTTATGCGCTTTGTGCGGCTTGAAGCTCTCAATTGGTGTAAAACAGCTATCCCGATCGGCGTGGGGATAGGTGTGGTTCTGACTTGGGTGCTGTGCGCGGTATTACGGGTCTTGAGTGCTGGATTTTTCTCGACACTGCCCGTGTTCGGTGTAAGCATCAGCGGCATTATTATGGGCATTATTGTGGGCTTGCTTACCGTGCTGATTGCGGCACAGGCTCCGGCAAAAAAAGCCTCAAAGGTATCGCCGCTTGCGGCAGTGTCAGGTAATACCGGTCAAGTGAAGAATATTCGCCGGGCGGCAAATACAAGGCGGATGAAAATCGAGACAGCGATAGGTATGCATCATGCGAAACAGAATAAAAAGAATCTGCTTTTGATGTCAGGCTCCTTTGCCGTCTGCATTGTGCTGTTTCTGTGCTTTTCCACACTGATAGATTTTATGGATCACGCGCTTACGCCTCTGCGTCCGTACACCCCCGATGTTTCTATAGTGAGCAAGGATAATGCATGTTCCGTTCCGAAGGATATGGTTAAAGAGCTGTACGGGAAAGAAGGGATAAAGCGTGTATTTGGAAGGATGTTTGCCTACGATATACCAGCGAAGGTCAACGGTGTGGAAAAGAAGGTCATGCTCATTTCGTATGAGTCGTATCAGATGAACTGGGTGGATGAGGAACGTTGGGCGTCGGATAGGATAGGCTTTGAGCAAGTGGTGAAGGATACGGACGAGGGCTATGTTCTTGTATCGCATAACGAGCAGAATAATATAAAAGACGGTGATGTGATATCGACCTCTCTCGGTGATCTGACTGTCGCGGCGACATTATATGTCTGTCCGTTCAGCGGTGATGAGGACACTGTTGTACTTGTCTGCTCCGAGGCGTTGTTTACAAAGCTTACAGGAGAGACAGATTACACTATCATAGATATACAGCTCAGTTTGGGCGCTTCGGAGGAGGATGTGGAAGCGATACGCGCATATGCGGGTCAGGACTATACTTTCTCAGATCGGCGTTTGGATAACCGTGAAGCAGCCGGTGCATACTACTCGTTTGTTCTGTTCATCTACGGCTTCCTCGCGATCATTGCAATGATAACTGTATTCAACATAATGAACAGCGTTTCCATGAGCGTATCGGCACGAATGAAGCAGTACGGGGCAATGCGCGCTGTTGGTATGGATATGGCACAGATGAAACGAATGATATATGCTGAGACCTTTACCTATGCCATCTCAGGCACACTCGCGGGCGTGGTATTGGGAATACCTCTCCACCGGTTCGCTTGGCAAAATCTGATCTATAATCAATGGAACGATCCGTGGATATTCCCTGTGCTCGCATTGATCGTTATTGTTGCGTTGGTGATATCATCTTGTATATTGGCAGTGCGTAATCCATTGAAACGAATTGAAAACATGTCGGTGGTAGATGTTCTATCTGAGCAGTAAGTGCAGCTGTTTCTTATCTTGTTTCGGAAAGAAAAAGCTACGTCAAATTCAGAATGATCCCGGCTCCTGTCATCACCGTGAACGGCTCACCCGGCAGCTTGACCGAAATAGACGTGCAATATGATCATATGCCAATAAATTATAGACATATGCCCGTTATTGTGGTATAATATCAATTGAGGTTATGGTATGGTCAGCCCCGCAAGGTGTCGCCTGTGAGAACGCGCATTAAAAGCTTGCGGATGCATTGGTATTAAGCATCCCATATGATCGCGGGCGGCGATTTTACCGTTTACAGCGGGAAACTCCGGCTTTTGCTGCAAAAGCACATGTGTAAAACAGCCATCAACCGAGCTTAAAATAGATAAAGGAGAAAGAATATGAAAAAAATATTATCCTTTTTTATGTCTGCAGTAATGCTTACAACGCTGCTTGTGACATCTGCAAACTCTGAAACCGTATGGGAGGCGTTTGAAAACGAGGACGGCACACTTACTGTCACCGGTTACAACGGCCCGGGCGGTGATGTGACGATCCCGGCTCAAATTGACGGAAAGACGGTCGGACTGATCGACTCAGAGGTACTCGTAGGCATGTCTGAAAACGTTACATCTTTTTCTGTGGAACCGGGGTCTGCGTTTTATACTGCTGAAAACGGTGTCCTTTACAGTGCGCCGGACCAAGCATATCCGGAATGGAAGTTTGTAGCCGCATACCCTAAAGCCTCGGAGACAGAGGAATTCTATATCCCCGATTATGTATGGCAGTTTGATCCTGGGGTTTGTGCAGATGCGGATTCCCTTAAAAAGGTGTCTTTCCCTCAGAAGATAGCAAGTATAAATTCAGAGGCTTTTGCAGATTGCAAAAACCTTGTGGAAATTGAGTTCCGGGGTGAATACAGTCTGCCTTACGGCACATACATAGATGAAGAGGGGTTTTATCATGACGATACCGGAAGCTATATCAGCGGGGGACTGCTCGTCGGGGACGGTGCTTTCCGTGGATGCTCCTCTTTAAAAACTGTTACGCTACCGCAGGGGACCAGCGTGATCGCTGAAAATGCGTTCCGCGGCTGTTCCTCTCTTGAGGCGGTGCTCATTCCTGAAAGCGTTGACTATTTCACGGATGATCCGCAAAGTGCAGGTATATTTGACGGATCCCCGCGTGTTACCGTGTATGGCATAGCGGATTCCAAGGCGCAGGAATTCTGTAACTTGATCGGACTGCCATTCCGGACAGTATCAAGCTATGCTGAAGGAAAGTCGCTTGTTGAAAACTATTCCTTACAGACGGTTTCTTCCGCAGAAACACCATCCGAATGGGCAATTCCCGAGGTAAATGCTGCTCGTGCTAACGGCTTGATACCGACTGAACTGGATGCGGGTTATACAGATCCGATTACGCGGCGTGAATTTTGTCTTTTGGTAGGTGCCTATGCGGATAAAATGGGGATCAGCAGTAACGGCGAGCCTGTTTCATTCAGCGATACAAATGATCCGGATATCCAGCGAGCCGCTGCGCTCGGCGTGATCAATGGCTATCCCGATGGGACTTTTGCGCCGAACAATTCCATCCTGCGCAGCGAAGCGGCTGCTATGCTTGCACGTACCGCCGCACTGACAGGAAATACGGCCAACGCGCCATATGAAGCCTTTAGCGATGAGGCAATGTTCGGCTGGGCACAGGAAAATATTGAATTCATCTCCTCATGCATTGATACCCGTACGGTTACGGCAATCATGGGCGGTGTGGGAGACAATCTATTTGATCCGAACGGAAATTATACGAGGGAGCAGGCGATACTGACCTTCCAGCGGTTGTACCGTTACTGCACGGGCGTTATCCAGCCGCTTTACCCCGGCAATGTCCCGGTTGAAATAAACGGCGGTGTATTGGTCAGCCTGGAGCAGGGGCAGATCAAGTTCAGCAATGTACAGGACGGCGAATACAGTATTATGGTGGGTGAAGGCTTGAATTATCACACCTACACGGAAGTAGCCAAAAGCGATGTTGTAACTGCTGTAAATTCCGAAATCACATATGACATTTCAGATGTTGCCAACGGACGCTATACGGTCGTTCTCCGCCCATATACTGCCGACAGTTTGGCCGTCGGATACACTGAAACGCCGGAACCGCCGCAGAGCGGACGGATCCTTTCCGCTGCTCCGGCAACGGTGGAGCCGCCGTATGTGGATATTATCAAAGACAATGACCATGGCTATTTGATTCCCTACCCTGCATATGAGCATAATAAAGAGGTATTTCGGCAAACACAAGCTCCGGCTGATGGGGAATATTTAAACGCTACGCAGGATATTCAGTCGGACGACTCGGAAATACGTGCTCTGGCTGAAAGCATTACAGCAGGACTTTCCTCGGATTATGAAAAAGCGTCGGCCATCTACGACTGGATGGGACAAAATATTGCTTATGATTATGAAACCTACCGTGCAGTAGATGCAGAATCCCAACGCCCGCAGGATGCGGTATCGGTCATGAATCAGCGTTCGGCGGTGTGCGAAGGATATTCCCACCTTGCGGCAGCTCTTCTGCGGTCTCTCGGTATCCCGACAAAATATGTGCTTGGATACCCCGTGATCGATTATGGGATAGGGGAGACGACCGACGATTGGATCAAGATCCTGATGAACGGCGGAGACGAAGAAAACGGGATCTATCTCGTGGTATGGCATGCATGGAACGAAGTCTGGGTCGGAGACAGATGGATCATTATGGACACGACCTGGGGACGTATGCAGGACGAAGAAAACTGGGATGAATTCCGTACCCAGCGGGACTATTTCGATCCATCGCTTTGGAAGTTTTCCTATTCTCATATTATTCTGGAGTATGGTGAAGAAATATAAAAATTATTGTTTTATAATTTGTAAATCGTTATGTTAGAATATAATCAGAAAATATCATCAGGAGGGAAATATGGAACGGACAATTCTTTTAAATAACGGTATAAAACTGCCGCCTATAGGTTTCGGAACATATAAGACAGCGGAGAGCGACGGTGCTGCAGTGATACTTGATGCAGTAAAGGCGGGGTACAGATTTTTTGATACGGCATCTCTTTACGAAACAGAGCGCGCGCTTGGTGAGGCTGTAAAACGCAGCGGAGTTGCACGGCATGAATTCATAATCGAAACAAAACTATGGATCGATGAGATGGGCTATCGCGAAGCAAAAGAGGCGTGCGAGCGTTCATTAAAGAGACTTGGGCTTGATTATATCGACCTGTATCTGATCCATTGGCCGCGTCCTTCGTCCGAAGGCGAAGAGTGGCGGGAGCTTGACCGCGAAACGTGGCGCGCGATGGAGTCGCTTTTGAAGGAAGGAAAAGTTCGTGGGATCGGATGCAGTAATTTTCTGCCGCATCATTTAAGAAATCTTGTGGAGGAAGGCGGCACGGTCCCGGCGGTAGATCAGCTCGAAATGCATCCCGGCTATTCGCAGGAGGCTGCTGCGGAATACTGCAGATCGCAGGGGATAGTTCCGTTGGCATGGAGTCCGTTGGGCAGGGGCAGGGCAAATTCCATCGGCTGTGAGGAGTATATAAAACAGCTTGCGGAAAAATACGGAAAGAGCGCGGCGCAGATCTATATAAGGTTTCTTGTGCAGAAGGGTATAGTGCCGTGCGTTAAGGCATCATCCTATGAGCATATGAAGGCTAATCTCAATGTGTTTGATTTTGAACTCACCGAGGATGAGCTGTCGGTCATAAGCTGTATGCCGCAGACAGCATGGTTAGGAGAGCATCCCGATTTTGCTATCCCGACAAAGAGGAGCAATTTTGAGCAATAAAAAATAACAGAACGGCAGCGCGTGCATTGGCTGCCGTTCTGTTTTGCAGAGTCAGTTTATTTTAGCTATCGTGCCGTTCGCAAACGCGTATACGCTTACGTTGCCGGAAACATCTGCCGTTACAGCTTCGCCGGGAGCGAGCGTGTGACGGAAGGAGGATACTCCGGAAAGCACTCCGGAATCGCTGTAGCTTATGCTGTATATAACTGTATCAAGCTCCGTATCGGAGGCGTTGCCTATGGCTGCCGCTCCGTCAAGCGCTGCTTCGGCAGTGCCGCCATCACCGTATATCTCAACAGTGTCCGAGACCTCAAGTCCGTTTTCAAGCGCAGTGCCGTTTTTTGCCGAAAGCTTTGCGCCGCCGTCTGTTACATTCAGAACAGGAAGCGCTTTTCCGTCAAAGTCAAACAGTGTGGTATTCTCCACAACGTTCCCGTCAGGCTTGTCATCCGACTCACGGTATGCCCAGCCGGAGAGTGATGCGTTTTCAGTTTCGTGATCTTCAACGTGTATCATCAGCGGATCCCAGTATATCGCGCCTATGCATGCCCCGTCATTTACCGATTTGAGTCCGTTGTATAGATCGGCAAGAAAACCCTTCTGCCCTTCCGGTGTCGGCGGGTATTTATCCTTGTATGCCTCTATATCCACGAGCTGTCCCGGGTAGCCGTCCTTTCGCGTAGCGTTCCAGTTAAAGCCTGTCTCCATTATGAGAATTTTTTTGCCGTATTTTCCATAGACCTCATTGCAGAATTCGACGCAGCCCTCAACTGTGTTGTCCGACCATGCCGGATAGTATGACGCCCCGAGTACGTCGTATTTTGTGCCGGCGTTTTCATATATGTCGAGCGCCCATGTGTATGAGCTAAGCTTTGCGCCGTTTGCAAGATGGAGAACCACCTGCGTTTCGGGCGATACAGCCTTTACAGCATCGTAGCCCGCGTTCATGATCCTTGCCAGAGCCTCAGTCTGCGCCGGCATCGGTATATCATTATCGGTCTGGTCATCTCCCCAAACAGCCTCAAAGCTGTCACAGTTCATCTGCATATCGAATGACGGCGCGAACGGGAACAGAAGTCCTCCGTTCACCTCGTTGCCTATCGAAACAAATTCCGGTGTCGTCCCTTGCTCTTTAAGACGTGTCATAACGTCTGTGACATGCTCCGAAACAAGCCTGACAAGCATATCGGTCACAGCCGAACGCTCCTCGTCTGTCATGGCTTTTAAGAAGTCGGGATCCTTTATGTCATAGCCGAGCTCCGTCTTTATCGTTTCTACCCATTCGGACGGCACGATCTGCCGCTCCGCGTTCGACCAGTAGTCTGACAGGTTGAACGTGAATTCTATCGCCATATCGTTTTCCTTTGCGCGTCGCGCGAGATCAAGGCAGTCGTCAAGATTCTGAAAACCATCGGGAAGGTAATAGGTGCCGTCGCCGTGACCTTTGCCGGGCGAGTTCGAAAGACGTATGCGTGCCATATTCACACCGTTGTCGGATAGTATCTTTATAGGATCTTCCGCTGTGCCGCTGCCTGGAGCATAGTATTTTCCGCCAAGCGAAAGTATGTAGTTCGCTTCCGTAACGTCTCCGCCCTGATAAAAGGTGTATTCCTCGCCCGGCTCTGCCGATATGCTGTCTATCGTTACAGTTTCGCCGGGAGCTGCCGCGGCTTCTATCGTTATCGTTCCGTTTTTAGCCTCTACTCCGCGCAGATACACAGTCTGTTCGCCGTTGGGAATGACTGTCCTCACTCCGTTCGCGTCAATGTACGCATCAGCGCTCTGTCCGCTGCACGAGGTCTGTACTGTAACAGTATAGTATTCGGCCGGTTCACCGACACTTATGGTTTCGCGGTATATACCGCCTTCCACGCTGAGCGTGACCGTATCAGCCGCATGTGCAAGTGCAGGGATCATTGCAAGCAAAGCTGCCAAAGCGATTGTTCTCTTCATATGTATTCTCCTTTCCGTTGAACGATAAGATAATTATATCTTGTCCCAAAGTATGTGTAAATACTTTTTTCAGACGATATTGTGCAAATAGCATGGATTTTTTGATTGCAATGTGGCTAAGGTGATGTTATAATTATATCTGAAATCTTAAACAAATCTTAAGAATCTTATTAACAAAATAATAAGAAACGGATGGTATTATATAATTACAGAACGAACAGTGAAAGGAGTTGTCATAAATGCAGCTGAGCGTTTTGATAGTTGACGATGATGAGGAGATCACCAGAAGCACGGGTATATTCCTTAAAGCCGAGGGTTACAGGGTGCTTGAGGCACATGACGGGCTGGAGGCGCTCGATATGCTGATGAATGAGGATATACAGCTTGTTCTTCTCGATATAATGATGCCGAAGCTCGATGGTATCTCAACGCTGATGAAGCTTAGGGAAAAGAAGAACATACCGGTGATAATCATTTCCGCAAAGTCTGAGGGTGCCGATAAGATATTGGGGCTTACAGCGGGCGCGGACGACTATGTAACAAAGCCGTTTGATCCTTCGGAGCTTGTAGCGAGGGTGAAGTCGCAGCTGCGGCGGTATACAATGCTCGGCGCGATGGAAAAGCCGTCGGAGTCGGTGATAACGATAAACGGGCTTTCATTGGATACCGAGTCGAAAACGGTGACGCGTGACGGGATCGGCATACATCTTACACCTATAGAGTATAAGATACTCGAATTGCTGATGAGGAACCCGAATCGTGTATTTTCGGCTGATGACATCTACAGGCGCGTCTGGAACGAGGAGGCTGCCGTAAACGACAACACGATAGCAGTGCATATACGGCATATCCGTGAAAAGACCGAGATAAACCCGAAGCAGCCGCAGTATATAAAGGTGATCTGGGGGATCGGGTACTGCATAAAGAAATGATGTCCGCTTTGAATTTTTAAAAGGGAGTGATAATGATGAAGGGTAAAAAAATATTGTACAGCACATGGATGAAGGCGGTGGCGTTTGCCGTCTGCATTGTGACGGCGGCGGCGGTTGCGGGAGAAGTATGCAAGGCGGTGTCTGAGATGAGAGGCGGCAGCGGTTACCGTCCGGGTGAGGCGTTTGAGGAAAACGATGTTTTGCTGAGTTCGCTCGGCAGCGGCGCGCAGATGCTTGCTGATGTGATAACTGATGAGAGTGGGAACAGGGTTTTCGACAGAACGTGGCTCGATGTGTCGGGGCTGGAATATTATGCAGAAAATCTGGAAACCGGCAGGGTGATCACAAACAGCGGGAACAAAGATAAAAGCTATTACGCTACCGGCGAGTTTCCGGGAATGTATACGTATCTCATAATTGAAAAAAGAAATGGTGAATTTTCACTTGATGGTAACGAGTATGCGCTCACGCGCTATGCTCTGTCAGATTCGTATATGTATGAATACGATGAGTATACCTACGAAAACAGCGACATGAATACGGAATATTCAGACGGATATATAGAACGGTCGCAAAACAGACAGCAGCTTGACGACTATGTCGTGTATCTGAAATTGAACGATACAAAAGTATCGGAGCTTTTGACGCTGTGGCAGAGGGCACAGATATTGGTAGACGGCGCACTTCGTGAGATCCCGGCGTACGCTGCTGTATTCATGCTTGCGCTCGTATATCTGTCTTTCGCGGCGGGAAGACGAGCGGGTGATAACGAGATACACATGATGGCGATAGACAGAGTTTTTCTCGATATAACCGCGCTGATAATGGCTGCTGCGTTTATTCTGTCGCTGTTCGGAGTAGCGATATTCATTGAAGTTCCGCCGGATGATGATATTTACAGACGATATTCAATGCTTGCCGCGGGAGCGGGCAGTGCAGTGATAGTCACATGCTGGCTGTCCATAGTAAAGCATATAAAGGATCACACTCTGGTGCAGAGATCAATCGTATGCCGCGCAGTACGGTGGGTGTGGAGACTATGCGTGCGCATAGTGAAATGGGTATTTGTAAAGCTGCCAAAGAAGATAAAGGGAGTATATGCTGCATTGAAGGAGCTTGCAGCGGAAAATATGAGCCATATGATGCTGCTTGCTGCTGCGGCGGTGTTCATGGTCATCACAGTGTTGTTTTCGTGGTTTACCGGAGCGCTCCTTTATGAGGGTGATAGTATGTCGCTCGTTATGCTTCTTATATGTGTCGCCCTTATAGGTGTTCCGGTGGTGCTGATATTCAAGACGCTCAAGGGCTATAATGCGATACACGAGGGGCTAAAGCGGCTGCGTGAAGGGGATACACTTTATAAGATACCCATGACGGGAAGTTTTATAACAAACGCGGTATCGGAGGATATAAACGCCATAGGAGAAGGTTTATCAAAAGCTGTGGAAAAGTCGGTGAGATCAGAGAGGATGAAGGCGGAGCTTATAACGAATGTCAGCCATGATCTCAAAACACCGCTCACATCGATAATCAATTACACTGACCTGCTCATGCAGGAGAAGCTCGTGCCTGAGGAGGCTAACGATTATGTGAAGATTATCGATCAGAAAAGCAAAAAGCTCAAGCAGCTCACGACGGATCTGTTTGAGGTGTCAAAGGTAAGGAGCGGCAATGAAGAGCTAGAGCTTGAGAGTATAGATTACAAGCTGCTGATAAGTCAAGCGGAAGCTGAGCTTGACAGTGAGATAAAGAAGTCGGGGCTTGAGTTCGTTCTGAATCTGCCGAGCGAGGATATAACGGTCATGGCAGATGGAAAGAAGCTTTCAAGAGTCTATGAAAATCTTATAACTAATGCGATAAAATATTCGCTTAAGGGTACAAGGGTGTATATTGATATGAAGGTGACAGACGGAGTATACAGGACTGAGATAAAAAATATCGCGGGCTATAGGATGGATTTTGACGATGAGGAGATAACGGAGCGCTTTGTAAGAGGCGACAGCTCCAGGACCGGAGACGGCAGCGGCTTGGGACTCGCTATAGCGAGATCATATGTGGAGCTTATGGGAGGCAAATTCTATATAAAGACGGACGGAGATCTGTTCAAGGCAGTTGTGGAGTTTAAAGCAGACAAGTAAATAATCCTGACAGGCAGGCCGGTGAAAGCCGGCTTGTTTTGTCTAAAGAATGTGTAAAGAAAACAGGATCAGTGTAAAATGTACATGAAATAAGATGACATACCGTGAATGCATTGGAAATATGCACAAAAGTAAAAAATCAAGAAAAAAAGTGTTGACAAATGCGGACTGCTGTGGTAATATAATATAGCTGTCAGCGAGAGACGGTAACGAAAAGAAATTGAGATAGTATGAAGGAAATAGTTTTGGATCGGTACGACATTTCGCAGCAGCTTGATATAAATATAGTTGTTTCGATGAGCAGACAATGCCTCAAAATTTTTTAAAAAAGTTTTGAAAAAGGTATTGACAAGCTCAACGAAATATGCTATAATAAACGAGTTGTTCCGAGAGGGACGGCAGAGGAAAAGATTTTGTACATTGAAAAATGAACAGTGTGAGTTCTTGTGAATACCCGAAAGGGTATGACAATTACTTGAGTTTTTTACAAACAAAAAATTCGGAAAAGCAGACAAGTTCTAAAAGAACAAAGTCAGCGTAAAATGAGCGAAGGTGTTCATATGAACACTATGGATATATTCGAGAGTTTGATCCTGGCTCAGGACGAACGCTGGCGGCGTGCCTAACACATGCAAGTCGAACGAGAATCTTTTGGTTGAT